>BNTV01000006.1 GCA_025996865.1 Bacteroidia bacterium | reverse complement strand
CCGACTGCGAAGGGTGCTGGTATCTTCTATTAACAATTGCCCCAACTCTCTCTGAGGCTCGAATCTTTTGCGCATCCGGCGAATCTTTTCTTTGTTTGACTTGTTTTATTTCTCTCTTTGCCTTTAATACCGCAAAGGTAAGCATTTTATGCGAGATATGCTAATCTTTATGAATAAAGATTCATTTGTGTTTTATTGCAAAAATAATTGTATATAAAGCGTTTATAAGTTTTCGGGCAGACACTACTTAGCGAGGTAATATCTATGCGAAGGTAATACAGGGTGGAATTTGTCTTTTCATGTCCCAGTACTTCGGAGATGACCGGCAGTGTCGTTTGCCCCTCCAACAGGCGGGCTGCAAGTGAATGTCGCAGAGCATGCGCCCCATGCTTTTTATTGGAGATATTTATGCCGGCTCGCTTGAAGGCGGAAGTAACAATGCTAAATGTGGCGGAAGGTTCCATTTTGCGATGAGGCGAATTGGATGTTAAAAGAATATACGCTTCTTCCGACTTGGGACGACCATAGCGGAGATAGTCTATAATGGCATTGCCTACATCTGCCAGCAAGGGCAACTCCAATGTCTTTCCTGTTTTTACCTGCTCTATCAATAGAAAGTTTTTCTCCCAATGGATATTTTCAAACTTCAGATTGCAGATGTCTGATGCTCGAAGCCCCAAACGGGCGGCAAGTAATAGTATCAGGTAATTTCTTTTCCCTGTGGAGTATCCGCGGTCAACACCAGTTTCCAGTAGCCGTTCTATTTCTTCCCGCGTATATACAGCCGGAAGTTCTGATTGTTGAACATATCGGCCGCTTGGAATCTGTATGGACAGGTTTACTGTTGACAATTTGCTGTCGAATAACCATTTAAGAAATCTTTTTACTATGCTTATGGCAATGTACAGATTGCTTTTATGTTCCGGCGAAAGTTGCTTGATATAGAGCAGAACATGTTCAACCCTAATGTCTGGAATATGGTTCACTGCATTGTCGGAAAGATAGCGTAAAAATCGGGACAATTGAAGTTCATAGGTGTGAATGGATGATTGGCGGAGATGCTCCAATGTCTTCTCCAAGATATATTCCTTCATCAAGCCACCTATTTCTCCATGAAACTTATTCGTTTCTTTTGTACTTAATATCTTACCGCCTCTGATATATTCCTGTAACAGTTTGACCGAATACAACAGAGAACGTTTGGAATCAAGTACTTCTTCATTACTTTTTAACTGATGGTCGATAAACTGCTCACAAATAGTTCCTTGGACTAAAGGTAATCCTTGCTTTTCCGCAAAGTCTAAAAGAGAATGCCAGTTGTCACGGTGTTTTTTGATAGTATTTTCTGAAAGTTGATGAATCGCCCTTAAATGCTGTGATGCCCTATCAATAACATCACGAAACTTCAATTCTTGTTGTTGCTCCATACTTCTATTATTTTTATGTTAGATGCATAAAAATAGAAATATTATGTACAGTAAACAAAAACTTTTATTGCATAAGCTATTGATTATATGTGTGTTAATTTTATTGATTTACATAACCATTTACTATACATAAAAAGGCGGAACGGTGTTGAAGAAAATCTATTTTGAAGATTATCGTTTTTCGGAAGACCTTGATTTTACTTTGCTCAATAATGAAATTACCAATGAGCAAATTTTTGATTGGTTCAAACAAACTTTTGAGTTCGTAAAAGAAGAAGCCAACATTCCACTTGAAATCATTGATGATAACGAACACGAAGATGGTGGCATCAATTTTTACATCAGTTATATCGGTCCGCTTGGTGGGCAAGGCAGCAACAAACGAATAAAAGTGGATATTTCACGAAGTGAACAATTGGTATTTGAACCCGTGATGCAAAACGTTTTTACTGCTTATACCGATTTAGAAGAACACCAACTTTTGTGTTATCCGTTGGAAGAAGTGTTGGTAGAAAAAATGCGTTCTATTATGCAACGTATGCAAGCACGGGATTTTTACGACTTGTGGTATTTGTTGCATATACACGAAATGGAAGTTGATTTCTACCTAAGTGAGTTGAAAACCAAATGTGAAAGCAAAGGGTTGAAAGCCGAAAATTTTCTAACCAAACTAAACGCACGATTACCGCAATACAAAGGGCGTTGGCAAAGTTCGTTGAAAGAACAAATCAAAGATTTACCCGATTTTGAACAAGTAGAAAGAGAAGTAATGAGGCATTTGAAAAAATTGAAATTTTAAAACAAAACATTATGTCAGATAAAGGAAGTGTATTTCAAAAAGGTGGTGGCGGAACAAATTTTGAACAATCTGTTCAAACCGCCTTTCTTATCACGTTAATCATTCGCGGGAATGTTCCTTGTATTGCATCAAGCAAACTGACAGAAGTTGCTTTTCAGACAACCAATAGAGGATATGAAACCGACGACCTTTTATCTATTGCAAAATCAGCTAATGCAGAACATCGTTTACTCATTCAAATAAAACACAACATCTCATTTACGGCTGATAATCAAATTTTCAAAGAAGTAATTACTGCGTTTTGGAAAGATTACAACAACACTTCAACTTTTGACAAAGCAAAAGACAAACTGATTGTAGTAAAAAGTGGTTTAACACAAGACGAAAGAAACCATCTTAAATCGCTTTTCAATTGGGCACAAAATCACGCTACTGAAACAGATTTCATTTCGGAAGTAAATAGAATTAAAGGCAAAAAAGACCGATTGGATGTTTTTCGTGTAGTGTTGAAAGAAGCTAACAATAATACCGATTTGACCGATAAAGAACTTTGGGAGTTTTTGAAATGTGTTGATGTTTTGGAATATGATTTTTTAAATGACGGGAGCATTGATAAAACATATTTTCTCAACCTAATTAAGCTGAGTAAAAACAAAAATACAACCGCAACTGAAAAAGAAATTTGGGATAGTATTTTTTCTTATGTAGCTACACTTAACAAAGACGGAGGGAGTGCAACGCTTGAAAGTATTAAAAACAAAGATTTCTTCAAACATTTTGACAACACACAATTAAGCCCATACTTTAAAGCGGTTGAAAAGTTAAAATCAGACAGCAAAGAGATTTTACGACCAATAAAAACTTTCATTGGCAAATGCGAAAATGAATTTAAACTGCCAAGAACCGAAGCAAAAGAAAAAATTTTAGACGCATTAAGCAATTCTCAACTCACAATTGTAACGGGAAAACCGGGTGTAGGCAAATCAGCAGAAATAAAAGAAGTCCTTCAAAAATACTTTCCAAATGCAAGCGTTTTTGTTTTCAGGGCAGACCAATTCAATGAATCTACGATTGCTAATGTTTTTTCAAGTCAAGGTGTAAATGAAACAATACAGGACATTTTCTCTTGTATTTCTTTAATTCCCGAAAAGATAATTTTCATTGACAGTTTAGAAAAATTATTGGAAGCAGACCCAGAATGTGCGTTCAAACAATTATTAGCCTTACTTCAAGAACACCCCGAAATAAAAATCATCGCTTCATCACGAAAATATGCCATTGACTTAATCACTTTAAAATTCGGAATTGACAAAAACAACACAAGCATAATAGATATTCCAACGCTTGATGAAGCAGAGTTGAAACTTGTCTCTGAAAAATTCCCACAATTAAACAGCGTTCTAAAAAACGATAAAGTCAAAAAATTACTTCAAAGCCCCAAATATCTTGACTTTTCAATTTTAGCGATTAGTAGAACAAATGATGATTATGCTAATGTTTCGCTGACTGAATTTAAAGACAATCTATGGAATTCGTTGGTGGTAGATTCAACTAACACAAAAAATGGACTTCCGATTAAACGGGAATCGGCTTTTATGGAAATAGCGGTAATGAGAGCAAAAGAAATGAAACTCTTTACCAAACCCGATAAGTCTGATGCAGAAGCAATTGTTTGTTTAGAAAATGATGAAATAGTTTTTCAGGAAAACAACAACAGAAAGTATTCCCCTACTCACGATATTTTAGAAGATTGGGCATTGGTAAAATATGTTTCTTCAAAGTTTGAAGATTTTCCAAATCCCAAAGATTTATTCAGCAATTTAGGAAATGAACCTGCTATCAGACGAGCGTTTCGTCTTTGGGTTGAAGATTATTTAATTGACAACAGTAGCAAAATTAATGCCTTAATTAAAGCGACAGTTTCAGACCAAACTATTGAAAAATATTGGGCTGATGAATTGTTGGTTGCAGACTTCAAATCAGAAAACAGTAATTCGTTTTTTACTGCCTTTGAAAAAGAACTTCTTGCGGACAATGCTGTTTTCTTCAATAGATGTTTGCATATCATAAAAACCTGTTGCAAAGAAAGCGACCAAAAATCTAACAACAGCAATTTACTATTACCTATTGGTTCAGGTTGGAAAGAAGCAATGTTTTTTATCCAAAAAAATATTGCACAATTAGATGCAATCAAACTTTCAATACTCAACTTTCTTACAGATTGGTATTACCGATTACTGTTTCACTACAACAAAATTGAAAATGAAGAATTGGAAACAGCAAAAGCTATCATTCTTCATTACTTAAAGGAAATTGAAGATGAACAAAAGTTTTGGCAAGAAGAAAATGTCAAAAACAAGTCAGAAGATTTGATTATAATTCTATTTGACTTGGCTGAGATTTCAAAAGAAGAAATCAAACAACTCATAGCAAGAGCATTTGCCAATAAAGAAAATCGGGATTCGTGGAAATTAAATTCGTTTTATGAAAATGTAATTAAAAAATGCCTTTCGGGCATAGGAAACCAACGTTTGATAAAAGAATTGCCCGAACTGATTGTTGAATCGGCTTGGAGAAATTGGAAATACATTCCTCCTAAAAAAGAAGATTTTACTGGTGATAGATTAGGAATCTATGCAAGTCATTCTTTGCGTGATGAAGAATGTTGGGGAATCAGAGATAAACATTCTTTTTTCCCTTCGGGAATTTACAAAACACCTTTTTACCATTTATTGTGGGTTCACCCAATCATTGGATTAAAATTCATCATTGATTTCATTAATTATTCGGTTGAATTTTATGTAAATGCTACTTGTGAATACAAACATAAGATTTCTCAAATAGAAATTGAACTAAATGACGGAACAGTAGTAAAACAATGGGCGGCTTGGGAATTGTGGGCTGCATACAGAGGTTCAAGCGTTACCAATTACGCTTTGGAATCTTTGCTAATGAGTTTTGAAAAGTTTCTATTAGATACAGCTAACAGAAAAACCGAAGTGAGTAAGGGAAATCTAAAATTCATTTTTGATTACGTTCTTAAAAACAGCAATAATGTTGCCCCATTAGCAGTTTTGACAAGTGTTGCTATTGCTTACCCCGAAGCTGTAGAAGAGGAAATGCTTCCTTTGCTTAGTGTCAAAGAATTCTATGAATGGGATTTAAGCCGAGCATTACAGGATATGACAGCAAATGCTTGGCACGACAATGAAATTTCTTTTGCACAAGAAGAAACAGCAAAATCAAATCAACTTCCGCATAGGAAAAAATATGAAAGAGGATTGCGAGATTTTATTTTGGACTATCAATTTAATATCCGAACATTAAACAAAGAGATTCATCAAAAATTTGACAAACTAAAAACACAAAATCAGAACAACGATGTTGTGTGGAAAAAGAATTTGATTGAAATGGATATTAGAAATCATAAAGTTGGAAATTATGATGAAAAACTTGGTGGTTTTCCAATTCAACCTGAATATGATGAAGAAGTTTCTAATTTTATTGCCTCAAATCAAGATGATTTTGAGGCACAAAACACTGCTGCCACATATTCCGCATTAATATCAAAAGCATACGAAAAAAAAGAGGCAATTAGTATTAAAAAATGGAATGAGTGTCACAACTATTATTATAATCCAAAAAATTTAGACATTCTATTCAGCAAACCAATAACACTTGCTATTCTTGGTTTAAGTGAATTTTCAAGTAACCTTTCTGAAGAACAAAAGAATTGGTGTTTAGAAACAATAGTAAATGCAATAGGTTCTATTCTTCAAGATACGTTTAGTAGAAATTACAGCCTTAGTATGAGTGTTAACTTAATGGAAAAAAAAATTGCTTTATCTTCTTTTCACTTATTGATGCAAAATGTGGAAGATGATGAAGATAAGGACGGAATAATAGCAACAATGATTTATATGCTATTTGCACCTTTTGCCGACCACGAAATTGATAAAATCACACAGTATATTCGGGAAGTATTCTTCAAACAATATCCTGATGAAGCAAAGAGAGTTTGGCTTGGTCTTATCAAATATTCTAATTACAAAAAAACCAATCCAAATTTCTTTGGACAACAAGACGAAAACAGTTTGAAAAAGGAAGAAGAATTTGTTCAACAAATTTCCTCTGGTAAAGATTTAACATTAGACCTTTCAGAAGTAGATTTGGAAAAATGTGAAGGGAATTTATTAGCAAGAGCGTTTGTAATTACGCCTTACGACACAGCGGATAAAGATTTTACAAATTTCATAAACCACACATTACCGATGATTCTTGGCGATTTAACTAAAGAAGAAGATTACTCATATAACAGAAGCAGAGAATCACGCCAATTTCATCACAAATCAATTTCCAATATTGAACAATATCTTGCCAATTTATTTTTGGACGCAGATTTTGATTTTTCAAAATCCGTTTTAACTACGTTGGTTAATTCATTGTCAAGTTCTATACAAAATCAAAGGTTTGGTAGAAATGACCTGCTTGAATTTGTAAACACTACTTTAGATTACTTTGTATTGAAGCTATATGACAACGGAAATTTGAAAATAGAGCAAACGAAATATTCAAAACAACAGACAAATTTTTGGAACCTTTGGGAGGTTATTTTCGACTTAATCCCAAGCGACGGAACACACCCTCTAATCAAAAAACTTCTGTTGGACATTAGATATTTACTATGGGATTATCAAGGTAATCCGAATGGAAATGATTGGAGTGTTTTAAGTGGTAAGAAAGATTTTTACAAAAAAATACTTTTTGAAAAGGGGAAAAACAATTCTTCTTCGGCAATTAATGTGTTTTCAACAGTTGGAGAGAAAGAATTTTTACCAGACGGAATAAATTGGTTAACAGAAATATTAAAATCAAATGCTCGTGCTTCATTGACTTTAACATCAAGTTCCGCAGAAAGAATGATAAAACGACTTTTCTACAACCACATTTCAAAAATCAAAAACGACAAAACATTAATAGATGATTATGTTTGGATTTTAAACCGAATGGTTGATTTGGGTTCGTCTGAAGCATATTTATTCAGAGAAAACGTAATTACTTACAAAAGCACTACATAAATGAACTTGACAGAGCGACAAATAAAATCCATTCAAGCAAAAATCCAACGCATAAAGAAAGCGTTGGCAGACGACAAAAAGCATTGGGGCGGTCAATACCACGATGGTAGAGGACTTCGCTATTTACCGCCCGAACAGTATTTGAAACTTCAAGATTATTCTGGCGCACAACGATATTTTAACTGGTTTCACAAAAACTTTCCAGACGACAGCGGTTATCCCGACTTTTTGTTTGAGTGGACAATAACGCTTTTTTATTGTGGCAAACTCAAAGAAGCCGAGAAGAAAGCAATCACAACTCATTTGAGCAATCAATACTATTTTGACAAGTATTTCAATAAACCCATAGTTCGTTTAGAAAAGCGACATTACTCAAATTTGGAATACCAAGAAATGGCAGAAAGTTTTGCTTACACATCTACACAAGAACATTTAGCGGAATTTACAAAGTGGTTAGAGCAGTTTGTAAAATCAGACAAATTTACAACAATCGTAACCCAATACAACGAACTTGAAGAACAGTTATCAAAAGAATCTGACGTGCCACGCAGGTCAAAAATGATAAACCAAATGCACAAAATAAAATACAGCGAAGAATAAAACGAAACAACAATGATGATTTGCAGAGATAGAACGACAGAAACGCCAGCCCATAACGAGCGGTTTGGCACAATGGCGGGTGTAGCCCGCGCAAACGACAGTGCGATTTTGGAAGTTTCCCTCCCGCGCAAGCCTCAGTGAACCCGCCACTGCGCCAAGCCGCCAACACGTTAGGCGCAAGTGACGGACAGTGCCGTGAAACCGACAAGAAAATGTTTTATGGGAAAAATGCTACTTACAAGAAACATTTTTAATTATTTTTTGCTACATATAAGAAACATTTTATACCTTTGCAGAAAAATAGTTCTATGGACAGTTTAGTAAAAATTTATCTGCGCTTATTGCAGGAAACAGAGGCAAAAACCTTTCGTTATCTCTATCCTAATATTGATTGGAACGAGCGTTGCATTGCCATTATCGGCGCAAAAGGCGTTGGAAAAACAACAATGCTGCTTCAACACATTAAGCATACTTTTGTCAATAAAAACGAGGCGCTTTTTGCGAGTTTGGACAATACGTGGTTTGCCAACCACACAATTTTTGAATTGGCGGACGAGTTTTATCTGAACGGCGGAACGCATTTGTTTTTAGACGAAATTCATCACTATCCGCATTGGGCAACCGAAATTAAAAATATTTACGACAGTTTTCCGAAACTGAAAATTGTATTTACCGGTTCTTCGCTTTTGCAGATTTACAAATCAACGGCAGATTTATCAAGAAGGGTTGTTTATGAAAAATTGGAAGGTTTGTCTTTCAGAGAATTTTTAAAATTTGAAAAAGTGGGCGATTTTCCTGTGTTTTCCCTTAATGAAATTGTTGAAAATCACCAAAATATCGCTTTTCGGATTACGGAAAATGTGAAAATAATGCCTTTGTTCAAAAAATATCTGAAAAATGGCTATTATCTTTTTTACAAAGAGGGATTGAGAAAATACGAGCAAAAATTGCAGGAAGCGGTAAATAATGTTATTGATATTGATGTTCCCGCCATTGAAAATATCGAGTTTGAATCGCGGCACAAATTGAAAAAGTTATTGGCAATTCTCTCAACATTAGTGCCTTATACGCCGAATATTACCGATTTAAGCAATGCAATAGACAGCAACAGAAACAATACGGTTAAGTATTTATCATTGTTGGCAAATGCAAAATTGTTGAATTTAGTTTCCTGCAAAAACAAAACGATTGGCGACCTTACAAAGCCCGACAAAGTATTGCTTAACAACACTAATTTGTCCTATTTGTACGGCGAAAATGCAAACATTGGCAGTGCAAGGGAAACCTTTTTTGTTAATCAGTTAAGTGCCGTTGCCGATGTTATACTTGCACCGCAGGGAGATTTTATGGTGGATAACTACACTTTTGAAGTCGGCGGAAAGAGAAAAACTTTTGACCAGATAAAAGACATTCCGAGCAGTTTTGTTGTAGCCGACGATATTGAAATAGGACATAAAAACAAAATCCCGCTTTGGCTGTTTGGAATGCTGTATTAAGAAAAAAAATGACAAACACCAGTGCCTTAGTTTGAATGAGCTATTATGACAACAAAAAATAAAATAAAGTATTTTGAAAATCGAGAAGATTGGCGAAAGTGGCTAATGGACAACTTTGACACCACCAATGAAATTTGGTTTGTGTTTCCTCATAGTATGGAAAAACTATCAGCGTTTTTCCGACACCTATAAACGTATCCGAATTGCATACATTGAAACAGCAAGGATACGACCGGAAGAATTTGAGAAGCGGTTAAACCACTTCGTATGTAAAACAAAAGAAAATAAAATAATAACAGGATTTGGCGGAATTGAAAAATACTATTCAAAATAAAATGCCTGCCCATAAGCGGTTTGGCGTCAGGCGGGGTTTAGTTGTAGCTTGACAGTTCGGCGGACTTCGTCCCGCCCGAACGCCAAGCCGATCGGCTTTAGTTGAAAAAGAAAGAATGTCTATTTTTCCAAAGTCATTGCCTTTACCGTCGGTGCGATGCTCGCCGCCGTACCGGGCGTACTTTAGCCAACATAGCTTACATTTCCGAAAGTTTGGGACACAATGACTTGAAGACAACGGAAAACTATTTGGCTTCCTTTGAAAAAGAAGAAAGAGTGAAAAATGCAAGTTTTCTGACCAATTTTGGAGAATAGTAGCCTATAAATTAGTACTTTTGCAACATAAAACAAAATCAATCGTATGGCGATACATGTAAATGTTGAAAAATTAATATCCGGCAAAATCGTTGAAAACGAACGGATAGAATATAAAAAGGGTTGGAATCCGGCAGCCATTTACCGGACAATCTGTGCATTTGCCAACGATTTTGAAAATATTGGCGGAGGTTACATCATTGTCGGCGCAGAAGAAGAAAAAGGGCGGGCAAAACGTCCTGTCTCCGGTATTCCGATTGAGCAATTGGATGCTATTCAAAGAGAAATGATAGGATATAATAATCTTATCCGTCCCTTTTATGCCCCGAAAATCAGCATTGAAACCATTGATGATGCTGCCATACTTGTAATCTGGGTTCCAGGTGGGAACAAGCGACCTTACGAAGTTCCCGAAGATATTAAGGCAAAAGATAAACGGTATCATTATTATATCCGTAGATATGCGAGTACGGTTCAGGCGGATAAGGACGAGCGCGACGAATTGATAAGCCTTACCCGGCAAACGCCGTTCGATGACCGGATAAATACCCAAGCAAGCGTTGAAGATATATCTCCTTTGCTGGTCAGGGAGTATCTGCAAAACGTAAACAGCGCATTGATAGAACAAATTGAAACAGCGCCGATAAACGACATTTACCGAGCAATGGATTTGGTAAACGGCCCGGATGAACTTCTCTACCCTAAGAATATTGCTTTGATGATGTTCAACCATCGTCCAGAGAAATTCTTTCCATATTCCCGAATAGAGATTGTCGAGTTTCCAAAAGGTTTGGGCGACCCGACATTTTACGAAAAACCGGCTATTACGGGGCCTGTTTATACGCAAATACAACAGGCGCTTCTGCAATTACAAAGTGTTGTGTTAAAGGAAAGAATACATAAATTACCCGATAGAGCCGAAGCGCAAAGGATATGGAATTATCCGTTTCGGGCTTTGGAAGAAAGTGTCGTAAATGCATTGTATCACAGAAGTTGGGAAATAAGAGAGCCGGTAGAAATACGAATTTTACCGGATTGCATAGAAATAATTAATCAAGGAGGCCCTGACCGAAGCGTAAAATTCGATGAAATACAGCAGGGGATTATCCGAAATAAAAGATACCGTAATCGTAGAATCGGCGACTTTCTGAAAGAATTGGATATGACGGAGGGACGGGGAACAGGTATTCCCATCATCCGCAAGGAGATGGCAAAGAACGGTTCGCCTGAACCTCGTTTTGAAACAGACGAAAATTACAGTTACTTTATCACAACGCTTCCGATACATACCGCTTTTCTTTCGGATGACAGTGTAAATGACGGTGTAAAAAATGTTGATAATCAAAGAAATAATATTTCTAAATTTCTTCGCGACAGTCTAAATGAAACATTAAATGAAACATTAAATGAAACATTAAATGAAACATTAAATGAAACATTAAAAAAGGACTTAACTAAAATCATAGAACTGATACATAGACAATCGGGAATTACTCAATCAAGAATTATTAATGAAACAGAAAAAAGTAGGACGACTATTTTCAGGTATTTGAAAGTCTTGAAAGAAATGAACTTGATTGAATATCGGGGAGCCAAAAAAACTGGCGGTTACTATTTGACCGAGTATGTAAACAACAAATTAAAATAGCCAATGCCGCGCCGAAAAACTATACAAAATGCCCGCCAAAGACACGCCCATTTACGATGTGATAGTGTCCGAATTGCAGAAAAATCCCGAATTGGCTGCCGATTACGATATGGCAACCATTGAAATCTCCGTAAAGAAGAAAATCACTCCCCGTATCCAAGACATTGACAAAGCCATTACAAATCTGAAACAGTACATTGCCATTAACAAAGAATACATCCAAACGGTCGATGATGAAGCGATAGTCGTCAAAAAAGACATTATCAGAATGTTAAAAATTTCGCGTCCTACTTTTGATAAATGGATTAAAGACGGTTTTATTACTCATTTGCAATCCAAGCACATACGCAATCTGAAAATCTATCCTCCCGACTTAATTATGGAACAGCTTCGAAATATGAGCAATACAAATAAAATGGACACTTCCGCAGCATTCAAAATATACATAATCAAAAAAACGAATTATACAAGTTTTTTTGTGATTTTTTTTGCCGGCACGAAGATTATTACTACTTTTATGGCCGAAGTTTTAATAGCGGAAATAGAGATAAGTAAAAATAGTAAGATGCTCGAATTGAAAAATATACATAAATCCTTTGGCGATGTACAGGTGCTGAATGGGATCAATCTCCGTTTGGAAAAGGGTTGTGTATATACGCTCAAGGGTGGCAACGGAAAGTTGCGTATATTTATGAGTTATTTGCCAGCAGGTGACAGCAAACAACAGGGAAGCTGAAAACTGAATAGAGTAGGCGAAAATTTAAGAAATTAGAATATGTATCTATTTTTTGACACAGAAACAACAGGATTGCCGAGAAATTGGAAGGCTCCTATTTCAGACTTAAACAACTGGCCACGGCTTGTTCAACTTGCATATCTGTATTATGATGGCAGCGGGAACAAGTTATCGGGAGGAGATTTTATTATCAAACCAGAAGGATTCACTATTCCTGTTGATGCTTCAAGAGTTCATGGCATTACAACAGATAGGGCGTTAACAGAAGGACAATCAATCGATTATGTGCTAAATTACTTTAATTCATTAATTGGACAAACAACTTATCTTGTTGCTCACAATATGTCTTTTGATGAGAAAATTGTAGGTGCTGAGTTTTTGAGAATTGGAATGCCAAATAGTATCCAATCCAAAAACAAGATTTGTACAATGGAAAGGACGACAAACTTTTGTGCAATTGATGGACCTTATGGGTACAAATGGCCAAAACTCTCAGAATTGCATTATAAATTGTTCAAGTCATATTTTGATGAAGCACATAATGCAGCAGCTGATATAACAGCAACCGCAAAATGTTTTTGGGAATTAAGACGGCTTGGGAAAATATAGCGGATGAAAATGCCGTCAGAAACAATAAAGGCTTAAACGCTACGCAGCGTAGCGGAGTTGCGTTTTAAGCCATCGTTGAACGATTGCTTCGGTAGCGGCGGAAAATGAGCGATTTTTCTCTATGGGGTTTCAATAATCGGATTGGATTCCGGCAACAAAAAAATTGGTAGGAATTTGGTAGATTTTATGTTAGTTTTGTCCCTGAATCCCGGCACCATGTCCTTGGCCTGGGATACCGTTGTGTAATGACTTTTTTTTGAATGGCATATACTAATATTTTTAATGAAACTTCCTGCAATATAATATATTTCATTATATTTGTCGCAATAATTGATGGGGAGATGATGGAAGCTACCGAAGGTTTGGTTCAACGAGCGGTTTGGCGCAATGGCGGGTGTAGCCCGCGCGAGCCTCAGTGAACCCGCCACTGCGCCAAGCCGCCAAAACGTTGTAGGCAATGCGCGGGCGACACAGCGGTTGAACATAGCAGATAAAGAATTAAAAACGATTGACAAATAAATGACATTTCCCGAAAATATAAAATTCAAATACAGTTGGCGAAAATACCAACAACGGGTACTTGACGACTTGCAGGAATATTTGGAAGACAGACATTTACACATTGTTGCGCCACCGGGTTCGGGGAAAACGGTACTTGGACTTGAGGTGGCGTTGCGTTTGAATAAGCCGACTTTAATTCTTGCACCAACGCTTGCTATTCGCAATCAGTGGGTACAGCGATTTTGCGAACTCTTTCTGCAAACCGAAACCACACCCAATTGGATTTCGCGAGATATTCGTAACCCAAAATTCCTAACGATTAGCACTTATCAAGGACTTCATTGTGTTTGCAATAATTTGAATTTCAACGAAGAAGAAGAAAATGACGAGGAAATCAAAGAAGAAACAAAAACAGACAGAAAATCGTCTAACAAAAATCTGAATAAAATTGCCCAAAAACTTAACGCGCAGAAAATCAAAACTTTGGTGCTTGACGAAGCGCACCATTTGAAAAACGAATGGTGGCAAACGCTAACAATGATAAAGGAAAAAATATCACCTGTCGTTGTCGGGTTGACCGCCACACCGCCCTACGATGTTACGCCTGCCGAATGGCAACGATACATAGAAATGAACGGCGTAGTAGATTCGGAAATATCTGTACCTGAGTTGGTTGTGGAAAACGATTTGTGTCCGCACCAAGATTATGTTTTTTTTACTTTTCCGACAGAAACAGAAAATCAGGGAATTGTGCATCTTCGTCAAAATTTAGAAAAAGCATTTTTGGAAATAAAAAATAATCAAACACTGATTGACGCGGTTGAAAATCACCCGATTTGGCAAAATCCGAGCGAAAATTTAGATTGGATTTACAATAATATGGCTTGTTATTCCGCTTGTTTGATTTTTCTCAATCACAACGGAAAAGAAATTCCTGAAACGCATATTGAAATCATTGGAGACAAAAAGCTAAAAATACCAACGCTTGATTATCAATGGCTTGAAATATTATTGATTTTTTATTTGTACAAAAATGATAGTCATTTTAAACAGTTTGAAACATACCAAATTGAACTCGAAAACAAACTGAAACGGTACGGAATTGTTGAAAAACGGCAGATTTTTTTCACACAAAACAATAAAATAACAGGACTTTTAACGCAAAGTATCAGTAAATTAAACGGAATAAAGGAAATTGTTGATTTTGAATACAACGCATTGGGACACGATTTGCGAATGGTTATTCTTTCGGACTATATCCGTAAAGAATTTTATTTCAATGGTTTAGAAAATAATTTAGAGTTAAGTAAAATGGGAATTATGCCCATTTTTGAAAAATTAAGGCGTGAAAACCACAGCAATAAAAAAATGGCTGTTTTGACAGGCTCTTTGATTATTATTCCGAAAACGGCATATCTCGCTTTTGAGCAAACCGCTAAAAAACAAGGAATTGACAAAATAAGCGTTTCATCCGTCCCTTTCGACAACAATTATTTGTTAGTTGCACAAAAAGAGCAACTTAAACACGACATTGTCAATATCATAACGAGAATTTTTGAACAGGGCGAAATTGAAATTTTGATTGGTACAAAATCTTTGCTTGGCGAGGGCTGGGACGCACCCGCAATCAATTCGCTCATTTTGGCGAGTTTCGTCGGCTCATTTGTGCTGTCGAACCAAATGCGCGGGCGAGCAATTCGCACCTGCAAAAACAACGCAACGAAAACAGGAAATATTTGGCATATCGTCTGTATCGACCCAACAAACGCAACAAGCAACGGCGAAGATTTTGAGAAAATGAAACGGCGTTTTAGAAGTTTTGTCGGCGTATCGGCAGATGAAAATCCGCAAATTGAAAACGGTCTAAATCGCCTGAATTTGCCCGAAAAAATATTGGAAAATGAAATTACAGAGCAAAATAATAAAACTTTTTTGTTTGCAGGAAATAGGGAAAAATTGCAGAAAAATTGGGAAATTGCACTTGAAAAAGGCGTTTCTTTGGTGGAAGAAATCAAAGTGCCTTTTGCTTTTGCAGAAGAAAAGGAATACAAAGCGATAAAATCAATGTATTTACACAAAACCATTGCCAATCTTTTAGTTACTTTGGGTTTTGCATTTCTCGGTTATTTTGAAGGGATTTTGCAGGGATTTGGACGAATAGCAAGGAATATGAAAACGGCACAGGATTGGTGGATTTTGCTGACATTCATTATTATAGGATTTTTTGGATTTTTTGGTCGGCAAACATTTAAGACATTGAAACTGTATTTTAAATACCGAGATATTGCCAAAGACATTCAAAATATTGGCGATGCACTATTAAATTCTTTGCTAAAAGCGGGCGAAATTCACAGCGACATTTCCAAACTTTCCGTAAAAGCGACAACAGACGAACACGGCTGTGTTTATTGTCATTTGGAGGGCGGAACTACTTTTGAGAAATCGACATTTATCAAAAACCTGCACGAAATTATCGGAGAAATTGAAAATCCTCGATACATAATCATTCGCAAGAGTAAATTTTTGGTATTTCTGAAACAAAATGATTTTCATTCCGTACCCGATTTGCTCGGCAAAAACAAGAAATTGGCGGAGTATCTCGCCAACCAATGGCAACGGCTTGTTGGCCACTGCGAATTAGTTTTTACTCGTACAGTTGAAGGTAGAAAATTAATTCTCAAATCGAGAATGAAATCGCTCGCCTCGCAATTTGAGGACAAAACAGAACAGGTAAATAAATGGGTGTAATGAAAACGGCAAAGCCGCTGGGATGTTAGCGGAAAACGATTAAAAAGATAGGTAGCACGAAAATTATTACTACTTTTATGGCCAAGTTTTAATAGCGGAAATAGAGATAAGTAAAAATATAAGATGCTCGAATTGAAAAATATACATAAATCCTATGGCGATGCACACGGCAGCCGAGTTGTCGCGATTCCGGCAATTTAGCGGTAAATTCAAAATTCTTTGGAATTTAGATTTGCAGAGAAATTGTTTTTTGATTATTTTTGAAGTGTTAAAATAGAAAAATATGAGAATTTTATTAATGATTTGTTTTATTGTGTTTGTGACGGATGTAATCGGACAGACAGTTATAGTGAATTCAGACGGAACTCATTCTACGGTTCATGGGAATGTTATTGTAAATCCAGACGGAACTCATTCTACGGTTCATGGGAATGTTATTGTAAATCCAGACGGAACCCATTCCATAGTTGTTAAAAATGACAATACAAACACAGACGGAGCAACAGAGAAAGAAGTATATAAGTCCGAAACACTGTTAATCAATCAGATTTCAGAGCACGTGTATCAGCATATTTCATTTCTTGACTTCGAGGGCTTCGGAAAAGTTTCTTGTAACGGAATGATTATTGTTAAAGACAATGAAGCCATAATTTTCGATACACCGACAGACAATGAGACTTCTCGCAAACTGATTGATTGGGTAACACAATCATTGAAAAGTAAAATTATTGCTGTCATTCCAACTCATTATCATATTGACAATTTAGGAGGGTTAGATGAGTTCCACAGACAAGGCATTGCTTCTTACGCTTACAACAAAACTATACAGATAACGAAAGAAAATGGTCTTCCTGTACCACAACACGGTTTTGACAAAAAAATAGAATTGGAAGTCGGTAACGAGAAAGTGCATATTGAGTTTTTTGGAGAAGGTCATACCTGCGATAATATTGTCGGTTATTTTCCGAAAGTAAAAAAGATTATGGTTGGACACGGAAAATCAGGCGGACTTGAACTTTTGGATTATACGATAAATTTGTTTGAATGAAGAAAGAAAAACTACCGCTAGCGAGCGGTTGTGCTGGCGATGAAACACTTTGGCAACTAATAAATGCTATACTCAATACAAAATAAAATTCCTCAAACTTGTAAATATTGTGAAGTTTGAGGAATTTCAGTATCTTTGCAGTTTGGTGGATGTAGGATTGCGAAATGCTTTATTTGGTAAAGAGGTTTCCGCCGACAGAGGACATTTGCTTGAAAATATTATTTATCTCGAATTGCAGCGACGTAATTATCGAATTTGGATTGGTAAAACAGACCATCTCGAAGTTGATTTTGTTGTACGCGACAAAAACGGCTACACGCAATATATTCAGGTTTCATATTCTGTAAAAGACCCGATAATACTTACACGCGAACTCGCCCCGTTTGACAAAATTCCCGATTATAACGAGCGACTTTTAATTACAATGGACTACGAAAACGACAGCCACAACGGAGTGAAACAAGTAAATGCAATAGATTGGTTACTAAATAAATAACATAAAAAAACAAACGCGCCTCTGTGGTTTACTACGCCACCAAAATAAAGGTGCATTGCGTATATGAAAAAAAATAATGCGTCATTTTTACTGTCCAAATAGCGTTATAATTGTACGGTATCTTTGGATTTGTTACAATAAAATCAAATTTTATCTTTGGAAATGTTACAAAATGAAATGAATTTATCTTTGGAAATGTTACAAAATGGTTGTATCTTTGCAGCGTATCCCGTGAAGTTGGCGAGGCGTTCCGCACATTAGAAAAAGCAATGGTTTTAGAACTTTGTTATCCGACAGTTTCAACCGATATCCCATTGTCGCCGGACTTAAAAAAGTCGCCAAAACTGCTGTGGCTTGATAGTGGAATTGTGAATCATGTAGCAAAAAACCAATTAGAACTTTTTGGCACACAAGATATTAGCGAACATTGGAAAGGCAAAATCGCAGAACATATTGTTGGGCAGGAACTTTTGTCGCATAATGATTCTGTTTTAGCACAACGCAATTTTTGGGTACGGGATGCAAAAAACTCGCAGGCAGAACTTGATTTTGTAATTCAAACAGAACAACAACTTATTCCTGTGGAAGTAAAATCAGGACACAATTCAAAAATCAAGTCAATGCACTTGTTTATGGAACAATCCCGTAATAATTTTGCTATTCGTTTTTGGAACCATCCAATGCAAAAAGACGATGTAGAATTGCCGTCAGGAAAGAAATACACATTGTCGAGTTTGCCATTTTACTATGCAGAAATAATAAGTAAAATACTTACATGCAAATAAAAACAAAAGAGGCTCACAATCTCTTGTAAACCTCTCATTTCCAAGTAGCGAGACGGGGCTATGATCCCCGGACCTCATGATTATGAATCATGCGCTCTAACCAACTGAGCTATCTCGCCTTGATTTTCGTGGCGCAAAGGTAAAACATTTTTTCAAATAATCCAAAAATATACTCGCAGACCAGCGAAAATTCATTTTTATCACGTAAATTTGCCTGAAATTAAAAGGCATTATGAAGTCATTCAAGGTCAATTCCCTGCTGAAAAACATCTTGCTGCTCTCTACAGGAACCGGCATTGCGCAAGTGATTCCAATGATTGCCTCAATCATTTTAGCGCGTTTATATACCAATAATAATTATGGCGATTTGTCCCTGTTTATTTCCGTTACGGGAATCGTTGGGGTTATTGCGACGCTTCGCTACGAATTGACCATTATTTTACCGGAAAAATCAAATGACGCACGGAATTTATTGGCGTTATGCTTAATTAATTCTCTGATAACAGGATTGTTATCGGCAATTATTGTTGTGTTTTTGGGCCTGTTTTTCAGAGACAGATTGGATATTTCAAATTTCAGTTGGTTGTATTTAGTTCCGGTTATGGTCGTTTGTACCGGTGTTTATAATTCCTTCGACAACTGGTTCAACCGCATACACGGATACAAAAAAATGGTGTCGGCCAAAATTATTCTGAATATAGGTTCTGCAGCGGCGAGAATCTTGTTGGGTGTTTTAAGTATCTCTTTGGGTTTGATTTACGGAACAGTGGCAGGCAATGTTTTGGCTGTTGCCGCTTTCATTTATTTTTTCGTCAAACACGAAGGAATGCACTCATACAGATTGGTTTCCGTTGCGAAAATCAAAAAAATGTTCAATGAATACAAGGATTTTTTCAAATATTCCACGCCCGGTTCTTTGCTGAATGCCTTCGCCAATATCGGTTTGCCTTTGTTGATTGCTTATTTCTATTCGATTGAACTTGCAGGTATCTATTTCTTTTCCAACAATTTAATCAAGCAACCGCTCAGCATACTTTCTACATCCATTTCGCAGGTTTATAAGAAAGAAGCAAATGAAATCTATCTCCATTCCAAAGACCAATTAATCGGTTTTACGACAAAATTTCAGAAAATGATTTTCATTTTGGTTTTCCCTACGCTTCTAATTTTGTCAATCTGGGGCGGCGGAATTTTCGGATTCCTTTTCGGAAAAGCATGGATTGCATCCGGCGAAATCATTAAATACTTTGCGGTTTTTATTTTGTTCAATTCCAATTATTCGCCGGTCAGCTCGATCGTTGATATTTTACGAAAACAAAAATTTGAGTTGTGTTTTAATTTCTCAAATATTTTCTCGCAAATTCTGTTGTTGGTTTTATTTTCAAACCGGCTAACATTTAACTATATGATTCTTTTGATTTCCGTAGTTAGTGCAATACATTATCTATACATAGATATTTATATTAAACGACATATCAAAAAATTGGTACAAGATGGAAATTAATGTGAAATTTTATTTATAAATTTGCAATTAAAAATGTATTAAGAATGAAATATTTTATTGGTCTATTTGCTTGCTTGTTTTTTGAGATGAATCTAATGGCTCAGGAAAAAGTACTTACGGTTGAAGATTTGATTCCCGGAGGGAAGACGTACACGAATTTTACTCCTAAAACCACTTACAAAGTTCAATGGTACGGTGATGATTTGGTATTTTCGGATGAAAATGAAATATGGATTGCCAATCCTCAAAAACCGGATGAGAAAAAAACGCTACTCACTCAAAGCGAACTGATTACATTACTAAATGAGAAAGACATCAACTTGAATCGGCTTTCGTTCGTCTCAATTGAAAATCAACCATTTGCGACTGTTTTTCTGCCGGCGAAAGAGAAACAATTCTACTTGGATTTGAGAAATAAAACAGTTGCTTTTGAAATACCGAGAAAAAAAGATTGGGCAAATACCGATTTTTGTTCCGAAAACAAACGGTTTGTTTTTACGCGGGAAAATAATCTTTATATCTCCGGGACAGAAGGAAATACCGTTGCGATTGCCGAAGATTCCAATCCTTATATGGTTTATGGGCAAGCCGTACATCGCAATGAATTCGGTATAAGAAAAGGAACTTTTTGGTCGCCCAAAGGAAATTTTCTGGCGTTTTACCGCATGGACGAAACCATGGTCGGCGATTATCCTTTGGTTGATATTTTCAAACGGGAAGCCGAATTGAAAAACATTAAATACCCGATGGCCGGAATGACAAGCCATGAGGTAATAGTGGGCATTTACGAACTTTCAACCGGAAAAACCACTTACTTGAAAACCGGTGAACCCAAAGACCATTATCTGACCAATATTTCCTGGGATCCGAACGAGAAATACATCTATATCGCCGAATTGAACCGCGAGCAGAATCACCTGCAACTCAATCAATACGATATTACGACCGGAGAAAAAACCCGTACTTTGTTCGAAGAACACAACGACCGTTACGTAGAACCGGAAAATCCTTTGTTATTCCTGAAAAAAACGCCCGATCAATTTATTTGGCAGAGCAAACGAAGCGGCTATAACCATCTGTATCTGTACGATACGACCGGGAAACTGATTCGCCCGTTAACTTCCGGCAATTATGATATTACCGCTGCATTGGGCTTGGACGAGGACGAAAAACAGATTTTTGTAGTGTCTAATGAACTAAATCCCATTGAATTTCAAGTTTATAAAGTAAATTTGAAAACTGCCCAAAAGACACAACTGACTTTTGAACCGGGCGTGCACAATGCCCAATTGAGTTTGTCGGGTAAATACCTTTTAGAACGTTTCTCTCATTTAAATACGCCCCTCAATATTAACCTGATTAGTGCGGCGGTTTCCACAAAATACAAACCTGTCCGTTTGCAAACGGCTGAAAATCCGTATAAAGACTATGTTTTTCCGAAAATTTCCTTAGGTTCTCTCAAAGCAGCAGACGGCAAAACCGATCTGTATTACCACCTGATTAAACCGGCGGATTTTGATCCGGATAAAAAATATCCTGTTGTGATTTATGTGTACGGAGGACCTCACAGTCAAATGATTAAAAACGATTGGCTGGCTTCGGCACGAGGTTGGAGCCTGTATATGGCGCAAAAAGGATACATTGTTTTTTCGATGGATAATCGAGGTACGTCCAACCGCGGATTTGAATTTGAAAGCGTTATTCACCGGCAATTGGGCATTACCGAAACTGCCGACCAGATGTGCGGCGTGAAATTTCTCCAATCCTTGCCATACGTTGATAAAGAACGGATTGGCGTTCACGGTTGGAGTTACGGCGGTTTTATGTCAACCAACCTGATGCTCCGTCATCCGGAAATTTTCAAAGTGGGAGTCGCCGGCGGCCCGGTCATTGATTGGAAATATTACGAAATCATGTACGGCGAACGATACATGGATGCGCCTCAGGAAAATCCCGATGGGTATGAGCAAACCAATATGAACAACTTAGCCGGAAATCTGAAAGGGCGGTTCTTGATTATTCATGGCGACCAAGACCCGACGGTCGTTTGGCAAAACAGCCTCTCCTTTCTGAAAGCGTGTATTACCGCGCGGACTTATCCCGATTATTTTGTGTATCCCGGGCATGGGCATAATATGACCGGAACGGATCGGGTGCATTTGCATGAGAAGATTACCCGGTATTTTGAGGATTATTTGAAATACCGGTAACTCTATTCTTCAATCAACCGGAAACTGTAACCCTGCTCTATCAACCAATCGAGAGAGCGGGGCAAAGATTCTTTCATGCGGTCGCCCGATTTCAAAGAATCGTGGAACACAATAATCGAACCGTTGCGGGTATATTTTTTTACAACTTCAAATACTTCGTCGGAAGTCATCAACCGGCTGTAGTCGCGGGTTATAACGTCCCACATGATCACCTTGTATTTCTTTTTCAGCGTGTAAAATTGCGGCAAACCCATGTGCCCGTGCGGAGGACGGAATAATTTACTGTTTATCAGCTTCGCCGCCTCTTCAATGTCCTTGAGATAAGTTTCTTTATCCACTTTCCATCCTTGCAGATGGTGAAAAGTATGATTACCCACATTGTGCCCGCGGTCTCGTACCATTTGGTAAATCTCCGGATATTTGCGGACATTGTCTCCCACACAGAAAAAAGTAGCCTTAATGCCGTATTTGTCCAACAAGTCCAAAACCCAGGGCGTCATCTCCGGAATGGGTCCGTCGTCGAATGTGAGATACACGGCTTTTTCGCCGGTGTTGAATCTCCAATGGGAACCGCTGTAAAAACCGCGGTATATTTTAGGGGGGCGCTCTATCAACATGTTTATCTGTTTGCTCCGCCCCTGTTCATCCTCTTTGAAGCATTCTCATATCGTTGAACATAACGATCATAATTTTTCGAAATGGATTCATGTTTTTGGGGATCTATTGCTTCATAGAATTGCAGGAAATAACTCATAAGATACAAATCATTTCTAATATCGGAATATACCGATGCGTAATCTTTATCGTTGAGCCTTGTGTACCAATCCAACTCTTTCATCGTGGATTCTACCATAATGTCGTTGATTTGTTTGGCTTTAGCCGTATCTCCTGCCGTAATGTAAGCCTGAGTAATCTGGTTCATCGAATAGAAATCATAAGGCACATTGTAATCGGGAATCGACTTCACGGCATAATCCATGGCTTCAATTGCCTTTTCGTTCTTACCTTCGGCTACCAACCGCGTTCCCAAGGTACCGAACATCGACCGGAATACCCTTGACATCCGCATGGAATTGGCATCAATATATAATCCCGGTTTATCCAGATTACCCCAGCGGTATTTTTTCATCAGATTTTCGTACAGAATATCCGTATCAATATTTCTTCCTTCTTGGGTTACATCATAAGGAACAATCCTGTAGGCAACGCCATCCTGACGGAAATAATTTTCCATCCTGATGTATTGATCCGGTCCTACGGTAGTTGCGAAATAGAACGGACGCGACCAGTCTTCGTTATTCCTCAACATATCGAGAATCATCATTTCCTGTTTATACAAGGCGGATTTCTCGGGTACGACTTCTTCTTGATTGGCATTGTATTTAGGACCGAGATAAATGTACATTTTATCCGTCAGCCAATCAGCCTGTTCCGGTTTCACCACTCCCGATTTGATTACCGCAGCCGTATCAATAGGGATATACAACAGATTGGTGCGAATGTTATCTATGGGTGGATATTTTCCTACTTTTTTCACGCGATTGTCATCGGATTTAACCCTCGCCAAAGCGTAAGCTACATCCTGAGGCTTTTCGCTGGGTTCGAGAATTAAAGCGATATCATGTTTTCCCTGTATATATTCGGTTTTCTTCCACGAAATAGGAAGTGCAGCGGACTCGTATGCCTGGCGTTTCATTTGGTCGATATACCAGTCGGTTTGCAGATAACTCAAATTACAAACACGGACGTCCGTGCGGTAACCTTCCACTTCCTGAGCGTACCAGAGCGGGAAAGTATCGTTGTCACCCATAGTGAAAATGACCGCATTGGGTTCGCAAGTCGAAAGGTAATTAAACCCGAAATCGTGGCAAAGATACCTTTTCGAGCGATCGTGATCGTCCCAGGTCTGCGAAACCATTTGAATGGGAATCAGCAGACACAATACGGAAGCCGCAATTGCAGCCGGCAATTGGGAAAGTTTAGCGTATTTATGCAATAGCTTTTCAATCAAGCCAACGCCCAGCCCGATCCAAATGCAGAAAGCATAGAACGAGCCGGCATACGCATAATCCCGTTCACGCGGCTGATTGGGCGTCTGATTCAAATAAAGCACAATGGCCAAACCGGTCATGAAAAACAGGAGGAATACAACCCAGAAATCTTGTGTCCCTTTTTTCCCGGAATATACTTGGAAGAAAATACCCAAAAGGCCAAGCAAAAGGGGTAACATGTAAAATTTGTTATGTCCCTTGTTTTTTGCGATGAAGTCCGGTAAATCATCCTGCGGTCCGGCATGCCACTTATCAATGAATTTGATACCGCTTATCCATTTGCCGTTTGCGACTTCACCGTTTCCTTGAATTTCATTTTGCCGTCCGGCAAAATTCCACATAAAATACCGCCAATACATAAAGTTGACTTGGTAGGAGAGGAAAAATTTCAGGTTTTCGAAAAAAGTCGGTGCAATTATTATCTGTGAAGGAGCGCCGTCATATTCTTTGTATTTGACTCGTTTCCCTTTGAAATTGCACCAATCTTTATATGCCTCCGCATGTTCTTTGCTGTACATGCGCGGGAAAATCGTACACAATTCTTCCGGATACAAAACCGTTTCTTTTCTTTTGGAAATAAAATAATGGTCTTTCTCCGCGGGATCGCTTTTGGCAATTTGCGTCCAAACAGGGCCTTCATCCTTTGTAGCAGTACTTAACATATTTCCCTGTCTGACTCTTTTCGTATCGGCAACGAAAGTCTGTCCGTGAATCAAAGGCGTTTGTCCGTATTGTTCACGCGATAAATATTCCCTCAAAGTAAAAATGTCTTCGGGCGAGTTTTGATCCATGGGCGTATTCGCCGCCGAACGAATCATAATCAGTGCATAAGACGAATAACCGATAGTTATAACGAATAAACCAATCAGAATGGTGTTGAGTGCAGCCGGATTCAGTTTCTTGCTTCTGAAAAAGTAAATACCTAAAACAATTAAAATGACAATCCCTATTACCGGATTGTTTCCTATGAACGGAATTCCCAACAAAGCGACTGAAAGCAAAAAAGCAATTTTCGCCCTTACCGGATTGTATTTTTCCCGCATCGTTTCCCAAATACTCCAAGCCAGAACGGCAAAAGCCAAAAAGATATAGAAACCGACTCCCGTATTGTACGGCAAACCGAAATCATTAACAAACAACAATTCAAACCAACCGGCTACTTTCACCAGTCCCTGAATGACACCGTAAAGCATAATGCCCACAATCACAAAGGAAACCAGCAAGGCAATCAACGAGCCTTTCAGATTCGGACGGGGATATTTTTTGTAGTAATAAACCAGCACAATTGCAGGAATACAAAGCAGGTTCAACAAGTGGACGGCAATCGAAACACCCATCAAATAGGCGATTAATATCAGCCAACGATCGGAATGAGGTTCATCGGCCACATCTTCCCATTTCAAAATCACCCAAAAAACCAGCCCGGTCATCAATGATGACAACGCATATACTTCCCCTTCAACCGCCGAGAACCAGAACGTATCAGACCAGGTATAAGCCAAAGCGCCTACCGCACCGCAACCGAGAATTGAAATCATCTTGGAAAGCGACATTTCAGTCCTGCCGTCGGGAACAAATATTTTCCTTGCCAAATGGGTAATTGTCCAAAATAAGAATAATATTGTTAAAGCGCTGAAAATAGCCGACATACCATTTACCATCGTCGCCTTTAAGGAAGGGTCGGAAGTCAATTGAGTAAATAAGTTGGCCATCATCATAAAAATCGGGTTTCCGGGAGGATGTCCTACTTCTAATTTATAGGCAGAAACAATAAACTCGCCGCAATCCCAAAAACTGGCCGTAGGCTCTATCGTCATCAAATAAGTAACTGCCGCTATGGCGAAAACAATCCATCCCAGAATGTTATTTACCAATTTAAATGTTTTCATATATATTACCGGTATTGTGTGAAAAATTTTGCGCAAAGATAGAAAAAGATACTCATAAATACAAGTTTTAAGTATTATTAACCAATATGACAAATAAAGTTATATAAATATTTGGCAGTCATCAAATAAAATCTTACCTTTGCAACCAAATTTAGGAGGAGGGGGGCAGAAGCCCCCCTTTATATTTGATTTTATGATAGAAAAAGAAACGGTAAAAGGAATAGTAGATGATTTTCTGGCGCACTCGGCTAATTATTTGGTTAACATTGACATAAGACCGGATAATACAATTGTCGTCGAGATTGATAACGACCAAGCGGTTTCTATTGACGACTGCATTTCTTTAAGCAAATTTATCGAATCCAAATTGGACAGGGATACGGAGGATTACGAACTGGAAGTCGGTTCGGCAGGAATCGGTCAGCCGTTCAAAATACTGCGTCAATACCTGAAAAATGTGGGAAACGAAGTGGAAGTGCTTGCAAAAACAGGCGTTAAACATACCGGAATCCTGAAATCCGCCGAGCCGGAAGCTTTTGTGCTTACGGTGGAAAAACAGGTAAAACCGGAAGGCGCCAAACGAAAAGTGACGGTCGAAGAAGACCTGACTTTTCCTTACAGTGAAATTAAACATACGAAATATTTAATAAGATTCAAGTAAAGTACTTATGGCAAGGAGACAAGAAGTAAACATGATCGATACTTTTGCCGAATTCAAAGAAAATAAGAATATCGACAGAACGACATTAATCAGTATTCTCGAAGAAGCATTTCGCAATGTAATCAGCAAAATGTTCGGTTCGGACGAAAATTACGACATCATTATCAATCCCGATAAAGGCGATTTCGAAATTTGGCGAAACCGGGAAGTTGTTCCCGACGACAACCTGACGGACTCCAATTTACAAATCACATTGTCCGAAGCGCAGAAGATTGACTCTGACTATGAAGTCGGCGAAGAAATTACCGACGAAGTGAATTTTGCCGGTTTCGGACGAAGAGCCGTTTTGAATCTTCGTCAGGCTTTGGCTTCCAAAATCCTGGAATTGCAGAAAGATAGCGTTTACACGAAATATAAAGACCGCGTGGGACAAATCATTTCCGCAGAAGTCTATCAAATATGGAAAAAAGAAATTTTGCTTTTGGACGACGAAGATAACGAACTGATTCTCCCGAAAAGCGAACAGATTCCGGGCGATTTTTTCCGCAAAAACGAAACCCGTCGCGCAGTCGTAGTAAAAGTGGATAATCAAAATAATAATCCGAAAATCATTCTTTCCCGCACCTCTAACTTATTCATGCAAAGACTGTTTGAATTGGAAGTGCCGGAAATCCATGACGGACTGATTACGATTAAGCGAATCGCACGCATCCCCGGCGAAAGAGCCAAAGTAGCCGTCGAATCCTACGACGACCGCATTGATCCGGTTGGCGCCTGCGTAGGTATGAAAGGCGCGCGTATTCATGGAATCGTCCGGGAGTTGTGTAACGAAAACATCGACGTCGTAAACTACACAGCCAATACGGCTCTGTTCATTCAAAGAGCTTTAAGTCCGGCAAAAATATCGTCTATAAAAATTCATGATACGGATAAAAAAGCGGAAGTTTATCTACGCCCCGAAGAAGTTTCCTTGGCCATCGGAAAAGGCGGGCTGAATATCAAATTGGCAAGTATGCTGACGGAATATACCATCGACGTATTCCGGGATGTGGATATTGACGGAGAAGATATTTATCTGGACGAATTTTCAGATGAAATCGAAGCGTGGGTGATCGAAGCATTGAAAAACATCGGCTGTTATACAGCCAAGAATGTTTTGGCGATGAATCGCGATGAGATTATAGAAAAAGCGGATTTGGAAGAAGGTACTGTGGATGAAGTACTTACTATCCTGAAAGCTGAGTTTGAAGAAGAATAAGTTAATATATGTCTATACGCTTAAATAAGGTAACAAGAAATTTAAATGTAGGATTGTCCACCGTTGTGGAATTTCTGCAAAAGAAGGGTTTTCCTACAGAAGAAAATCCCAATACGAAAATCAGTGATGAAGAATATGAATTACTCATCAAAGAGTTTAATAAAGATAAAACGATTAAACTTGAGTCGGCAAAAATGAGTCAGGAACGCCACCATAAGGAAAAGAAAGAAACGGTGGCGGTGGAAGGCTATGATAAACCCAAAAAGGTGGAAGAAATCAAAACCGAGATTCCTGAAGATATCCGACCCAAATTTGTTACCGTAGGCAAAATAGATTTGGACGCTATCGGAAAAAAACAAAAACCGGAAGAAAAACCGGTTATTCCTCCCGTAGAAGAAATTGTTCCGCAAGAACCGGAACCGGAAATAGAGCCTGAAGTAGAAGAAGTAATTGTGATTCCCGAAGAAATAGAAACCGTTTTACCGGAAGATATCGAATTGGAAGAAGAAGATGAAGCGGAAATAATTGAAGAGGAGGATGTGGAAGAACCGGAAGAACCGGAAGAACCGGAAGAAATAGAAAATGTGAAGGAAGAAGTGGAAGAGGTAGAGGATGTAGCGGAAGAAGAAGTTGTTGTTCCGGAAAAAGAACCGGAAGCAAAAGAAGAAAAACCTGCAACTCCAAGTTCAACCAGAGAAGAACCTTTTCGTTTGAAACGTAATAAGCCTTTGGAGCCGGCAATTAAAGTCATAGACAAAATTAACTTGTCGGCCATTAATCAATCCACTCGTCCGAAAAAGAAAAGCAAAGAAGAAAAACGGCGTGAACGGGCTGAAAAAGAAAAGAAAGCCGCTTTAGCTGCCCAAATCAAGAAAGCCGCACAGGAAGAAGCTAAAGTTGAAAAGAAAGAAAAACCCATTTTGGTGAAAAAAGCGGATGCGGACGAAGCAAAGAAAAAGAAACGCAATCGCATCAAACGCGAAAAAATAGATATTGAAAAAGGCGCTCCGGCTTTCAACAAGCAAGACGCGAACCGTCCCAAACTCCGGAAACCCACCGTTAAAAGCGAAGTCAGTGAAGAAGACGTGCAGAAACAAATCAAGGAAACGCTTGCCCGTTTAACGAACAAAGGACAGAAAAAAGGCGCCAAACACCGTCGTGAAAAACGGGACGCTGTTTTTCAACGCCAAAGCGAACAGCATGAAATGGAGGCGCAAGACAGCAAAACGATCAAAATCACGGAATTTGTTACAGCCAACGATTTGGCAAGTATGATGAACGTTCCCGTGATCAAGATTATTTCCACCTGTATGAGCATCGGCATCATGGTTTCCATCAATCAACGTTTGGACGCCGAAACGATTAATATCATTGCCGAAGAATTCGGTTACAAAACCGAATATGTCAGTGTCGAAGTGACGGAAGCCATTTCCGAGGAAAAAGACAGGCCGGAAGATCTGCTTCCCCGTCCGCCGATTATTACGGTAATGGGACACGTTGACCACGGTAAAACTTCTTTACTTGACAACATCCGCAAAACAAACGTAATTGCCGGGGAAGCGGGAGGCATCACCCAGCACATCGGCGCTTACAACGTGGAATTGCAGGGCGGCCGGAAAATCACATTCCTTGATACGCCGGGACACGAAGCGTTTACCGCCATGCGCGCCCGCGGAGCCAGTGTGACCGATATCGCCGTCATTATTGTTGCCGCCGATGATAGCGTGATGCCGCAAACCATTGAAGCAATCAACCATGCTTCGGCTGCAGGCGTTCCTATGGTATTTGCCATCAACAAAATAGATAAGCCGGGAGCGAATCCCGAAAAGATAAAAGAAGCTTTGGCCAATATGAACTATTTGGTGGAAGACTGGGGTGGTCAGTACCAATCGCAGGATATTTCAGCCAAACAGGGAATCGGCGTTAAGGAATTGCTGGAAAAAGTACTGCTGGAAGCGGAATTGTTGGATTTGAAAGCCAATCCGGAACGGAAAGCCGTAGGCTCGGTTATCGAATCTTCATTGGATAAAGGTCGCGGTTACGTAGTCACCATGTTGGTGCAAAACGGAACGCTTCGTTTGGGAGACGTTATTTTGGCCGGAACGCATTTCGGGCGTGTGAAAGCGATGTTTAATGAAAGAAACCAGAAAATCACGGAAGCCGGTCCTTCGGAACCCGTATTGATTCTTGGTTTCAACGGCGCCCCGCAAGCCGGCGATATTATCAACGTAATGGAAACGGAACAGGAAGCGCGGGAAATCGCTACCAAGCGTGAACAACTGCAACGCGAACAAGGCTTGCGTACCGGTAAACGCTTAACGCTTGACGACATCGGACGCCGGATTGCCATCGGTAATTTCAAACAACTGAACATCATCGTCAAAGGGGATGTGGACGGCTCGATTGAGGCGCTTTCGGATTCCTTGCTGCGACTGTCCACCGAACAAATTCAAGTCAATGTCATCCACAAGGGCGTGGGACAAATTTCCGAATCGGATGTTATTCTGGCGGCAGCTTCGGATGCGATTATCGTCGGATTCCAGGTGCGTCCTTCGCAGTCGGCAAGAAAATTAGCCGAAAAAGAAGGCGTCGATATCCGCTTGTATTCAATTATTTACAATGCAATCGAAGAAGTGAAAGCCGCTATGGAAGGAATGCTTTCACCGGAAATCAAAGAAGAAATTGTCAGTATCGTCGAAATCCGCGAAATATTCAAGATTACCAAAGTCGGTACGGTTGCCGGTTGTATGGTGCGCGAAGGAAAAATCAAGCGAAACAACAAAATCCGCTTGATTCGCGACGGTATCGTTATCTATTCCGGCGAATTAGGTTCTTTGAAACGTTTCAAAGACGACGTCAAAGAAGTGACGCAAGGATATGAGTGCGGTTTGAACATTCACAACTTCAATGATATTAAAATCGGTGATATTGTCGAGGCTTTTGAGGAAATTGAAGTGAAACAGACGCTGTAAAAATACCTCATTTGTCATTGTGAGGGCGAAGCCCGAAGCAATCCATGGGTAATCATAGTATGAACTGGTTGGATATAGTTATATGGATATGTCTGGGAGCAGGCCTTGTAAAAGGACTGTACGACGGCTTGGTTAAACAACTTATCTCGTTTATTTCCCTGATATTGGCGATTGTATTTTCAGGAATGGTTGCCAATATTTTGCGTGATTTTATAAATTGGCAGATTCACAATGCGATATACTATATTTTTGCATTTATTCTCATCATTACTGTTTTTGCCTTATTGGCAAATGTAATTGATAAAATTATCAAATTCACGCCGATGAGTATGCTTAACCGGTTGGCGGGAGGTGTTTTCGGCGTTTTGATCTGGTTGCTTTGCCTGAGTTTTGCGCTGAACATTTTGTCGGTTTTTGATTCCAAATCAATAATTATTCATAAAGAAACGCAGGAAAAATCGGTTACTTATGATCCGGTTAAAATGGCGTTGCCGGTGATTTATCCTTATATTAGAGAGTTTTTTTAAGTAAATTTGTAAAAATTGGAAGCATAAGTACATCGGAGATATAAAGATAAACTTGATATAAATCTTTTCGAGATTCAGCTGTTAAATGAATAAAAAACTGTTTCATAGCTAAGTTAAAAAGATACTAAAGCGCTTTCAATCCACGTTCATTTCTTGATTCGTTCAATAAAATACGAAAATCTTCACCATAATGATTGATTAACATCATTCCCAGTTCATCAAACCATTCCTCCACAGTAATAACATCCAAAGGATTACCGTCGGCATCAAATTCTAATCCTATCACTGCCGGAATTACATCCGTTTCATCACAAGTAGTTGTTGTCATCGCTTTGTATAACATTGTTAAGATTACAAAAGTACAGAAATTTTAATAAACAAGCAAACCGACCGGAAGAAATATTTTTTGCGGAATGAAAAATAAGTAATACTTTTGCAGAAAACTTATTGAGTATGTCTAACGAAACCAACAATATATTAAACGAATTTACAAATCGCGACTATGAATACGGATTTGTAACGGATATTCATACGGATTTGATTCCCAAAGGATTAGATGAAAACGTCATCCGGCTGATTTCGGCCAAAAAGGATGAACCGGAATGGATGCTTGATTTTCGGCTGAAAGCCTACCGGTATTGGCTGACGTTAAAAATGCCTGATTGGGCGCATTTGCATATTTCTCCGATTGATTATCAGGATATTATTTACTATGCAGCCCCCCAAACGAAAAAAGGGCCGAAAAGTCCGGACGAAGTGGATCCCGAATTATTGAAGACTTTCGACAAATTGGGAATCCCTTTGCATGAACAGAAGATGCTTTCGGGAATGGCTGTCGATGCGGTAATGGACAGCGTTTCGGTAAAAACGACCTTCAAGACGGTTTTGGCTGAGAAAGGAATTATCTTTTGTTCGTTCAGCGAAGCCGTCAAAGAACATCCCGATTTGGTGAAGAAATATTTGGGAACCGTAGTACCTTTCCGCGACAATTATTTTGCCGCACTCAATTCCGCCGTGTTCAGCGACGGTTCTTTCGTGTTCATTCCCAAAGGAGTGCGTTGTCCGATGGAACTTTCCACTTATTTCCGCATCAATGCCATGAACACCGGACAATTCGAGCGCACGCTGATTGTTGCGGAAGAAGATGCTTACGTTAGTTATCTCGAAGGTTGCACGGCGCCCATGCGCGACGAAAACCAACTGCACGCCGCCATTGTGGAAATCATCGTCTTAGACCGCGCCGAAGTGAAATATTCGACGGTTCAGAATTGGTATCCGGGCGATAAAGAGGGTAGGGGAGGCATTTACAATTTTGTGACGAAGCGCGGACTTTGCAAAGGCGAATCGTCCAAAATTTCATGGACACAAGTAGAAACCGGTTCGGCCATTACCTGGAAATACCCAAGTTGTATTTTACGCGGCGACAATTCTTCGGGAGAATTTTATTCGGTCGCCGTCACCAATCATTTCCAGCAAGCAGATACCGGTACGAAAATGGTTCACATCGGTAAGAATACCAAAAGCCGGATTGTTTCCAAAGGAATTTCCGCCGGAAAGAGCCAAAACAGTTACCGGGGATTGGTGCGGATTAATAAAGGCGCCGAAAATTCCCGCAATCACTCGCAATGTGACAGCCTGTTGATAAGCGATACTTGCGGCTCACACACTTTTCCTTACATGGACATCCAAAACGAGTCTGCGATTGTGGAACATGAAGCGACTACTTCCAAAATCAGCGAAGACCAACTTTTTTACTGCAATCAGCGGGGGATTCCGCCCGAAGAAGCCGTCGGATTGATCGTCAACGGTTATGCGAAAGAGGTGCTGAACAAACTTCCGATGGAGTTTGCGGTGGAGGCTCAGAAATTGTTGCAGATCAGTTTGGAAGGGAGTGTGGGATAATTTTTTATCTTCGCAAAGCACAAAACAGCAAATAAACAGCCGTTACTCCTATAATCAAAACAGATCCGGTTTGATTGCCGGTTGCGTTCACCGCAACTCCCATCAAGACAGGGAATAACGCGCCGCCGGACACACCGGTTATCATCAGTCCCGAAATTTCATTCGCTTTTTCCGGAAGCGTTTGGATAGCCATACCAAACAGAACGGCAAAAATACAGGAAGAAGTAAAGGCGATGACACAAACCATCGCTAAGATGCCTGTTTGCGATTGAACAAAAAACAATACGGCGATAGCCAGAAGGGTTACGATTGCGTTGACACGAAAATAGCTTTTCCCTGAAACTTTTGCCAGCAGGAAAGCGCCCAGGAATGTGCCGATGGTGCGCGCTCCGAAATACCAGCTCGAACCGTATCCGGCGGCTTCTATGCTCAATCCAACCCTTTCCATCAATATCTTCGGCGTGGCGGTATTCATGCCGACATCCAAGCCTACGATACATAAAATGCCGAAGAACAACAATAAAATTTGTTTGTTCTTCAATAACGAGAGTATTTCCCCGAAGGAGGATGCTTTTTGCACGGATTCTTCCTTGTCGATGGAGGTAAAAAATAGCCAGACGGTAGAAAGCAACGTGACACCGGCGTAAATGGGAAACATAAACGCCCAACTGCCGAAATGCAGGGAGCAAAATCCGGCTACAATCGGTCCGAGAAACGAGGATACGGCTTTAATAAATTGTCCGGCAGTCAAGTTACTGGTCAGTTTATCGCCTTTTACTACGTTCGTCAAGAGCGGATTCAGGGATACTTGTAAAATGGTATTTCCGATTCCCAGCAAGCCGAAAGCGAGGTAACAAATGATTTCGTTGAATTGGATGAAAGGAATCAACATTCCGATAAAGGTAATCAACATGCTGATTAACACGGTGTTCTTTCTCCCTGTCTTACTCATAATCATTGCGGTGGGAACGGAAAGAACTAAAAACCAGATAAAAACCATGGAAGGCAGGAAATTGGCTTCAATTTCCGACCATTGGAACTGTTCTTTGGCATAAGTTACCGAGATTCCGACCAAGTCGCAGAATCCCATGATGAAGAACCCGAAAAGGACGGGCATCACTTTCGTTATGGACATCTTGTCTGTTTGCATTTTTTTCATTTTTTTATTTGTTTCATTCATTTTTCAATAAGCATCTATTCCCCAATTTTCATTCGGTTCATCTCCCATTTGAAGAATCAAACTGCCGCCTTTTAATAATTCCGATGCAGGAAACCGGAATGATTTCAGCTCATTACCATTCAGAACGGCGCTTTGTATGTATTTGTTTTTTCGGGAAACATTTTTGGCTTCAATGGTAAATTGTTTTCCTCGTTCGTACTTGTTTCCCAAGTCAATCGTTATTTTTTCAAACAGCGGACCGGCAATTTCATAAACCGGTTGAACGCTGCATCCTCCGTCCATTTGAAAAAGTCCCATCGCCGCCATTACAAACCAGGCGCTCATTTGACCCTGGTCTTCATCGCCCAGATAAGCATTGGCAATCCCGGAGCCGTAATAATTGTCGATGATGGAGCGCGTCCATCGTTGCGTGAGCCAGGGACGTCCCACCCAATTGAACAGAAAGGCAAAGTGCATGGATTGTTGATTACCTTGCACAACGGGAAAATCCCAATACTGGTCGTTGGGTGCATTATAACGCCAAGGTTCGCTGGCTGTAAAACCCCAATGCAGACGGTCGATAAAATTGTTTTCGCCCAATATCCCGGCAATTGCCGGAACATCTTGCGGAACAAAATAGCTTAATTGCCAGGCATTTCCTTCTACATATTGTTCATTGGCTCCCGAATGAAAAGGGTCGAAAGGCGCTACAAATTTTCCGTCGCTTCCACGCAAATGCGCATAGCCGTTTTCGGGATTAATCGCATTTCGCCACCATTCGCCCCGTTCGCTGAATGTTTTATAATCCGCTTCTTTGCCCAAGGCTTTGGCGAATTGAGAAACCGTCCAGTCATCGAAAGAATATTCCAAGGTGTTGGAAAAACGCCCCAAATCGGAAGGCACATAGTGATATTTCAGATAAGACACTAAATCCCGGTTTCCGGCAAAACCGCCTGCTACGGAAGTCGCCGGTGTGGTTTGCATTTTTTTGACTGCTTCAAAGGCTTTGTCGGCATCAAAATCGCGGATGCCCATTTGATAAGCGCCGACAATTAGAGGGATTTCGTGTTCGGCAACCATCACAGGAATGTATTTCATTCCGGCAGGACCTTTTGCCAACCATCCGTTGACATCGTACATGGCTAACTGTGAATTGACCCATTTCGATGACCATTCGGGCGTAACCAAATTCCAAAATTGGTTTAGATTCCAAAAGGTATTCCAAAAAGCGTCACAGCCCAAGGCGCGATGTTCCGGATTGGAAAATTTTTGTTTGCTTTGGTCAGCTGCTATCCATTCGCCATTGACGTCGCTCCAGGTATTCCGGCTCAATGCGCGATACATATTGGTATAAAACCGGACTTTTTCCATGCGATTGTTCGTTGCTATCTGCACCCTTGAAAACAATTCGTTCCAGACGGTTTTTTGATTTTCAACCACCGCTTCGTAATTCCATCCGAAGGGCAACGTAATTTCTTTTTCTAAATTTTCAGCAGCATTTGCGATGCTTACCAACGAAATTCCGGTACGGACTTGTACAACGTTCTTCTTTTGGGTATCAAATTCTACATAGACGCCCGCCTCTTTCAAATTTTCGCCGGTGAGTTTTTCCGTTGGTTGGACGTCCTTGTTTTTCCACCCACCCATTGATTTGAGCGGAGTGTCAAACTCTATTACAAAATGAACGGTATATTCCTGGTCGGCATCATTACTCCAAACGGTGGGGCGGGGTGAAATCTGGTGACTGTGTCCTTCAATCCGGTAATCGCTCACTTTGTCTATTTTTATATCTATTAAATTATAATCGTATTCGGCTTGAACATGCAGGTCTATCATCACACGACCGTCTTTGTCCTTGGGGAACGTATATCGCTGAAAACTGCAACGGGTGGTTGCCGTGACTTCCGCCCAAATATCCGTATCGCTGAAATACACTTTATAATAACCCAAAGGCGCTTCTTCCGTCTGTTTATCCATCCGCGAACGATAGCCGGAATCGGCATCAAATTCGTCTCCTACTTGGGTTTGCAATTTCCCATTCGTCGGCATCAAACCCAATCCGCCCATCGTCCATTCGTGGATATGGCTGAAACAACCCACCGTCTCAAAGGACGGTTGATACCCCGCTTGCCAACCTTTGTTTTGATTATCCGGACTCATTTTCACCATACTGAAAGGCATCCAGGGACCGGGCGCTATCATCCAGCGCGAATGAGCCGTTCCGATTTTTGTATCGACATAATCAGCCAAACTTTGCTGTTTTTGAGGGCTGCGTATTATTTGTCCTTTTTCAAGGACTTTTCCGTTAATCAAAACCGTATAATTACTTTTTTTTGTGCTGTTTACCGGCGGCATCAAGGCTTCCAATTGATAACGCGCTGTATCCAGTATCGCATGAAAAATGCGGTTGCCGTCCAATTCCACATCAATGGAAGGGCGTCCTGTCAAATGTTCCACATCCACTAACAAGGGCTGAAAGCGTTTTCCGTCTTTTTCAAGTTCATAATCCGCCGTTTTTACCTCGCGGATGAAAGCCGCTTCCGGTTTTTGCAATTTGATTTTTTTATTCGATTCCAAGCGGATGTCGTCAAAAACAATCCACGAGCCTTCCAATATCGTCAAACAAATCTTGTTGCCGCCCTTTTTTATTAAATTTTTCGTAAACGGAATTTCCAAGGTTTGGTGTTTGGAAGTTGCATCTATTCGGACAAGCGATGAATCGGAATCGCCTTTCAGGGAATATTTCCAACTTTGCCGGTCGTTGACAATCACTTTCAACAACGACCGTTTGGGATTGGAATCAAGCAGGTCGATGATTAGTTTTAGCTGCGCATTATCAGCGATTTCTTCAACGCCAAAAAGCACATTGATTTCGTGGGTTCTCCATCCGGAAGTGCCCCAAGTTCCTCCCCAGGTATCGTTTGGACCGGGAAGGACGTAGGGAAAGTCTTTTTCAGCCGATGATTTCCCGATTAAAAAATAACGGTCTTCGTATCCGAAATCCTTTTCTAAAAACTTTTTATATTCGGACGGGCCTAAAGCCAAATCTGCGGATGAATGATTTTTCTCTCCGATTTTCCAAACGGTCGTTGTTTGGGCTGAGAGATGCAAGTAGCAAAATAAGAATAAGATAGTACCAATAAATCGCGTCATAACTATATTTTTTAAAATTTAAATTATTAATTACAGCGGTCATACATGCAAAAAAGGCGTGCAAACCGGTTATTTTTTGTTTACACGCTTAAATTGTTCTTGTCTGAATCTTGATTTTTACAGGATTAAAAAGATTCTCAAGATTTTAATCGTGGAAATTCTAAAAATCTTATTAAAATCAAGGTTCAAGAGTTTGTTAACAATCTGTCAAAGAACTTGTTGGTGAAATTACAAGTTAGGATTGCAGAGCAGGTAAATCCAACAATTTGTCAATCAAATTATCTTTCACAATTTTATAAGCCGTAATTGGGTTATAAACCGTATCAGGGCGCAGCAAGTTGTTTGTATCGCCCAAAAATTCGGCATTATTCAGTTTGTCATTCATATTGCTTGTATAGAGCGAATGTGACGGCTGTTTATCTTCATTTTCCATATATTTCAGAAAACAGGTCATTACATTGTCCGCATTTAAGCAGTCGTCCTGCAATGCACGGTACAAATCAAATAAATCGCGCCCTTTTCGCCTCTCGTACAAAGCCCTGACTTTTGTTCCGACCAACTCGTCCAAACGGTATGTAATAATATCACATTCTCCTGAAAACCATTGATTTGAAACACTGAAATGTTTCGTCACAAAGTCATAAACATGAAAATGTTCTCTGCAATTTATCTCAATTTTCAGTTTAATGGGAACAAAAGGCGGAATAGAAGAATCTACTCTGAAAATCAACGTATTGTTACTTCTTTTTTGTTTCACGCGAGGTTCGCCCAAAAAAGATAAAACTTCCCACAAACGGTCTATGGTCGGTTTAATCGGCTCTGCAATAATCTGCACTACGTCAATGTCTTCACTGTACCTGGCTTGGGGAGACAGGTACAATTTATGCAAAGCCGTCCCGCCGCGAAAAGCCAATCGTTTCGATAAAAACTCATCTTGATAAATTGCCGTCAATGCACGGCAAATAATTAAATCCTGTTCCACCTGTGCATCTTCCGACCAAGGCACAATATCGCGCCATTCGATAATAGCGGATTCGGGTATCTTGTTACTCATCAATTTCTATTTCTTCGTTAATTATTATTTTCCAAATCTCGTTTTGCTCATATTCAGACGGTTCACCGACTTGAATTTCGGGTTTGAGTCCTGTTTTTCTAAATTTTATTCCCGCTTGTTTTACTTTTTCCAACAATATTTTAGCCTTGTCGTCCTGTTCCAATACGTCTTCTAACAGATAGCCAAAGCGTTGTATAGTTGTAGCAGGGAAAAGTTGCAAAAAATCGGGCGTGATTTTGTTAAAATCCATTTCTTCAACCAACTCGTTAAGTACCGTGCCGGCTCGGCTTAAACCGCCTATTTCCTTTTGATATAACAACAAATCCAAAGCCGTCAGTTCCGGACTTGAAACAGATACATAACCTGTTTTTGTCGTATTTTTTTGGATAAAAGCGCATGGTATTTCTTTTTTTGAAACAAAGTTGATTTTCACTCCGTTTTTGAATTTATCACGCAAAGTCTTGCCGCTCGTAATAACGGTAAATTCCTGCGGTTGCTGGTGGGCGGCACCATAAAAAGAAGCGGCATTTAACAGCGCAATGTAATAATCTTTGTGCAGATAATTCATCAGTTGGTCAATATAAACGACAGGCGGAACAACGCCTTTCAACTCATATTCAACAGGCACAACCACATAAAAACCGTGCCAAACAGACTGTATCTTTCCATTGGCAACCAACCGCTTGAGCACACTTGCAACAGTTGCTTTGTTCAAGGAAGGATATTGTCGGTAAATATCATCGGTTGGAAAAGTGATTCTGCCTCTTTTGGGGAGTTCCAGAATCCATTCGCGTATTTTAACTTTCTTATCCATACATTCAATCTTTCATTTCGACTGCAAAAATAGTCATTTTTCGGACATAAACGCAGACAATATGCAATTATTTTCAATATATGTTTATAAACAGCTTTATTCCCGCATTGGCTTCCGGTCATCACTCTCCATCCTGTTTACCAAAGATAACCAAATTAATTAAACGTGTAAATAAAATTTCAAAGAACTTGTTGATGAGCCATTTTCATGACCCATTTATATTTCTGCTTTGCGACACAAGTAATCAAATTCATTCAGTGTTACAAACTCGTATCCTTGCGGTTCCATCAATTTTCTTAATTTATTCAATCGGCGGGGGCCATAATGCCAACTGTAAAACATGGCTTGAATAAAATTTCCGCCGTATCCATGCGATTTGATTTCATTTTCCATGAATTGAACCGCTTTTTCATCTTGTGAAGGGTCGTTCCATGTATAGTCGTATTGAGACCAGTGAGTCAATGTGTGATGTACTGTTACCGAATCAATAATTTCATTTCCATCTCTGCCAATGTAACCGACTCGATGCATTCCTGAAATAATAGAATGAAGACCTTTCATGGGAACCATATACGTTTCGGCAATAAGTCTATCCTCCGGTTTCCATGTTGAAGCAGGATGTGTGTATATGCCCAGCATATCAAAATCGAGAATAGCCATATTGTTTGCCGTCATAGTGAAATAATCAATTTTATTTTGATGTTTTGATACCGTCTTGTCCAAATATCCCTCAAAAGGATAACAATATCCGCTACCTGAGATAGAAGTAAAAAAGAAATCATTGGCTGTTTGCGTATCGTACATATAATTTAATAATCCGGGCGTCAACATGCGTAGTGAAGGTGTAATGCCGTAATTGATAGCTACTTTCCCTCTGTCGGGGTCGTTCCATTGACGCGGGAAGAAGCCGGTGTATAAAAAATAGCAGGGAGCATCACCGCTTTCATTCATGATTAGGGCGACATATTTTTTGTTGGGGTCATATTCTCTAAACGTCTTTCCCCGGGGTTTTACCTGTTTATATTCGGGTCTTCCGGGCATTCCTGTATGAAAACTGTAATTTCCGACCCAAGTATTTACCAATGTAAATTTTCCATAATAACCAGCTAAAGTTACGCCTTCCATTTCGGTATATCCTATATCTTTCCCATTTTCTACGCCAGCCCAAAATCCCAGTACGGGAATATTGGGCGGTGTTTCTTCAAATAACTTAATAATCTCTTTTTCATAATCGCTGTCGTAATCGTTATCACTCGCGCCCGGCAGCCAAAAAACCGGAATTTTGAACTCGACCAGATAATCGCGATAAACATCATACATCAGGAGCAAGTCTTTGGCAACTGATAGTATGTGATGGTTTTGTAATGGGAATATGTTTTCTTTATACCATTTAAATGCTTCTAATTGAGACGGAAAGTTATAATCTCTTAAATCTTTTATATCATTATTTCCGGTGATTTGTTTAAAACCGGCCACCATATCCGGACTTAAAATAATCCGGCCTTCTACTCCAGCCACATTGGTAGCAATATTAACCGTAAATTTTTTCATGGGGTCATACACAACCGCTCCTTGGGGAATATCTTTGTATTTTTCCAACAAATCCTCAAAACTTGTATAAACCGTTACATTATTGATATAACCCAAAGACTGATAGAGTTCCAGCGCCCATTTATCCTGATTGACATACGTATAGATTGTTGCACCATTTCTGTTTGCCAATCCTTGTAAAGAAAGGACAGCCAAACGCTTAGAGTTAGTGGTAGTTTCCACATTAAAAGCATCAATATCCTGTGCAATACCCGGCGTTTTGGGAATGTAATTTACATTCCCATTTTCCTCCTTTTCTGCTGCATTCCCTGCTAAAAGAAATGGAGACAGAGAGATAAGAGTCAATAGTAAAAAGTATTTTATACCAAGCATTTTTCAATTTTTTTAAGAGAAGAGGCTGTCTATAAATGCATCATTCGCTATTGCATATAAATTTTTATAGACAGCCTTTCTCTGATTAGTACTTTTATTTTGCCGGAATCGTAAGTTCCTTTATATCAGTATAATTGTAACGGTTCGTAGCATCAAAAGTAATGGTAGATCGTACTCCCACCCTGAAGAAATACTTCCTCGAATAGTCGGCGAACGCCTTTGAAGCCTGCGCGGTACTTATCGTAAAGGTAGTACCATTCGCTCCTAAAATTTCGGCAGCGCCTACGCCCATCTGAGCAGGGGCGGTTCTAACGGAATAATTGGGGCTGTAACTGAAATCGCCTACATAGTCGGTTTCACTCACAAACAGCCAACCTTCCGCCAAAGCCGCTTTATACGCGGCATTGTCTGTGCCGTATGTTACCTTTACCCTGACTGTTACCGTCCTGTCCGCGTTTACAACCGGTTCATCAACCCACTCTACACGAAGAAGCGGTTCTACTTCATAGGTTTTCTCCACTGTGCCGCTTATTGTGATTTTTTCTTCAGGAAGAGGCACAAAAGCTCCGGACGGGGTGATACCATATTCTCCTTTGAATATTTTATCATTATTGAATGTACCATCCATTTTACAATTAAAGTCATACGGTTGAGGTGTGTCGCTACAGCTTCGTATTCTTTGGAAAAGATGGAAGTTGAAGTTATTTAGTCAGTCCCGTGTTAGGCGCGTCCGATAGTTTTATCAGCATGCGCCCGCCTTTTACCACATCCGAAAAAGGTAATTGAACTGTATTGTGAGGTTTTCCGTTTACATCAATGGATTGGATGTAAATATTGCCCTTCGCGTTATTTTGCGTTTCAATGACAAACTCCTTCCCCGGATAATAATCCTTGTTGAGCTTAATGGTAATCTTGTCGAACAACGGACTGCCGACTTGGAAAGCAGGATTAACCTCCGTCAAGCCCTTCACATCGAAAAGCCCTGTCGCCGCCATCACATACCACGCGCCCAACTGTCCCTGGTCTTCATCCTGTCCGTAGCCGTAGCCATGAATGCCCTCTACTCCGTAAAACTCATTACAAATCGCTCTGACCCACTTTTGCGACAAGTAAGGTTTTCCCGAGAAATTGAATAGCCATGAGATATGCAGATTAGGCTGATTACCGTGATTGTAATAAGTGTGTAAACCCGAAAATGCGTCTATCGTCTCGCCTCCTCCGAAAATATTTTTTCGCGATATTTGGAATGTACTGTCCAGACGGGTATTGAAATCATCTGCTCCAATCAGGTCAATCAGTTCATCTATTTGATGAGGTACATAATAGGTGTATTGTATCGCGTTTCCTTCCTGAAAGCCAATCCACGGGGCAAAGGGGTCGAAGTCTTTGATAAAATCACCGTTTACATCGCGTGGGCGTATCAGTTTTGTTTCAGGGTCAAAGAGTGTTTTCCATCCTTCCGATAACTTCGATAAAAGTTTATAATCATCCTTTTTATTCAAGTGCTTCGCCATTTGGGCAACGGCATAGCTGCTGAAAGAATATTCCATCGTATGTGAAGCTCCAAAACCCGAACCCGCGGGAATGGTACGCATCGACATATCGGTCGCGTAAGGAGAATATCCCCTGTTCACAAACTGTTCCACATCCAGTTTTCCGGCTCCTGTCAAGCGGTCTTTGCCGTCTATCTCGTTTTTCAATGCCGCTTCATAGCCTGTTTTCACATCAAAATCCTGTATTCCGCAATTATACGCGGCGGCAATTGCCAAACCGGTAAAGTTTGTTCCCACACCCGATACATATTTACTGCAGGCAATACCATCGCCCAGCCATCCCGCGTCTTTATACACAAGGAGTTGACTCTGTACCCAATCGGAATAATATTCGGGATAGGCGAGGCTCCACAACTGGGTAAGATTCCAAAACGCTCCCCAAATAGCATCCGTATTATAATGATTGTGAACCGGTTTCCCTTTTTCGTTTAGTGGTATCTGTCCCACTCCGCCATCATTCTTCGGATAAGCTCCGTTTACATCGCTTGCCAATCCACGGCCAAGCAGTGCATGATACAAACCTGTATAGAATTTCACACGGTCGTTATATTCCCCACCTTCCACCTTTATGCGTCCAAGATAATCGTTCCAAGTGTTCAAGGCTTTTTTATGAGCTTTGTCGAAACTCATATTTTTAGCTTCAGTTTCCATATTCAGGCGGGCGTTTTCTATTGAGGTGTAGGAAAGCCCTATTTTCACCGTCACGGCTTCTTTCTCTGTCGTGTTAAATTGAAAATAAAGTCCTGCTCCGATGCCTGTCTGAGTCTTCGAATCGGGATATACAGTATCTTTCACAAACGAACCGAAAGCGGTTGGTTTCTTATCCAGTTCTGCGCTGAAATACATAGACACGGTAGCCCCTTTTTGGTATATATTCACATAGACCGGAGTGGTCGTTACCCATCCTTCGATGCGTCCGTCTTCGGTATAGGTAACCGAGGCGTCTTTCACATATCCGCTTTCACCCTGACGGTTGCCAATATCGAATATCAAGTTCGCCTGCTCCGACGCGGGGAAGGTATATCTGTGAAAACCTACCCGTTGCGTTGCCGTCAGTTCGGCTTTCACATCGTAATCTTTGAGTAATACGGAATAATATCCGGGGCAGGCATACTCCTCTTTTTTGTCGAATGATGAACGGTAACCACCCTGAATGTTGTCCAATGCTCCGGGAACGGTTTGTAATTCTCCGACTGTGGGCGCGATAACCACACCCCCAATCTGGAACTCGTGAAAGTTGGCGAAACCTTCTATTGAGATATGTCTGGCATCGTATCCCACTGCTTGCCACCCTCCGGGATTTCCCAGATGGGCGTCGGTAGAAGGAGCGAGTTTCGCCATGCCGAACGGCACTGCCGCCGGAGTATAGAAAAACCAGCGCGAATGAGCCGTTCCGATACCCGGATTCACATAATCCGACAAGGTTGGCTTTTTTTCGCAAGATGTTATCAAGCAAAAAAATGTAAGTACTGCAATTGGAACGATTTGTTTTGTCATATTATAGAAATGTTTGTCTCATGATTCACCATTCATTATAATTTGATTTTAATGAATTTATTGCCAAAAGGAAGGAAATCAATTTCTTTCAAGTTTTCTTCAATCGGCTCTTCTATCAGATTAACAATAGAAAAATTCAGCGCTTTATTGTTGTTGTCCAATAGTTGCATTTTTGTCTGTTTGCCGTCCAATTCTCTTACATTAAGCAAAACATATCCGTTGCTGATAGATGGAGTAATGGATGTCATCAAAAAATTGTCGTTGTTGAACCGGAAAGACGAATAAGCAAGCGGAAGTTCATTCGGTTTCCCTTCCGGTGTTACCCGTGCGTAAATCGGCACGCGAGAACCCCATCCGAAACGATAGGCCTTGCTGTTTGATACATCATCGGTGGATGTGAGGTAATAACTCCAACGAAGTTCCCCTTCCTGAGAGGCGCGAAAATTAGTAGTCCAGTAATTGTTGGTCACCCATGAATACACATGCGGTTTCTCATAGACTTTTTTGCGCTGATACTGACCGGTACAAATACCGCCCATTTGGAACAAAGGCGCTTTGTCACTGCCAACGATGAACTGAGACTTGCCATTACGCGCAGCCACAAAATTCTGAACCGTATTCCAATCCGAAGCGGTTCCCTCAATCTGGTTTTCTCCCGAGCAGACAACTCCACCCTGAACATCAAAATACAACTTGGCTTTATCTAATTTGAACGGGAAAGCGACATAAATGCCATCAGGCTCTGTGATAGGCGATTTTTTAACTGCATAATTTAGTTCAATCCGTTTCTCGTGATGGAAAAGCCGTATTTCGATTTTAACCCCGAATCCCTCTTCGCAACAATCGGATGTGCCTTGAATAGAAACCGTTTGATAGATGGAACCGTTGTTTCCGGTAGTAATACGGATATTATTTAAACCTTTGCGGTCATATTCCTTCAAAGTGTATTGTTCCATCTGCCGTCGGTTATTGCCCAATGTCTCATATACAAACGCACCTAATTGCCATGGCGAATCGGAATCAACCATTTCCAATTGCTGTTGTTTGTCGTACAAACTGATGATGCTGCCGGTGACAGGGTCAAAACCAATTTTGTAATATTCATTTTCAATCGTATTGTTATTCAACGCCGTTTGAGGTAAACCCGGATTATCATTCTTTTCAACTACAATGTTAAATGTTTTGTATCCCATCGGCGGAATATTTTCGGCATAAATGGCATAATACGTTCCTTCGCTTCGCGAGCGCAAACTTTGTATATCAAATGTTTTCCCTGTTTCATCTATGAGTTTAAACTTTTTGTTCCTCGGAATGATTTCGTGGTCAATATACAATTCCACTACGCCGGAACGTTCCCAGTTCAAGGTATTGAAAAAAGTGACCGTAGGCTGTTTTCCACGACTGATGTAGGGTTGCAGCAAACCAATGGATGTTTCGTACATTATTTGTGCATTTTTCAGCGCTTCCCAGGCATACGCCGCTTTTTCAGCCCATTGCACCTCGCTGTTATCGCAGGTAGGGTCTGAAATGCTCTCGGCTGCGCCATAAGTATGTTCATCGTAAAACAAAAGATTTTCGTGGATATGGCGGATTTTATCCGGAGTCTGTTCCGGCAAGGCTTGTCCTTTCAGTACCGACATGGACAAAAGTCCCTGAATCGTTATCATATCCGAGTGTGTTTTGCGGGCAGCCGCCGTTTCGCGGGCAGCCGAACCAAAACCATCCGTCCACCAGTCGGGATAGGCCGCCCTGATGACAGGCACCTTATCACCATAACGCGCCGTTACATCATCCATAAATTCATGGAACAAAGCGCTACGTAATTTCGGGGTTGCATATTTCTTGTTCCATTCGCGGATAAGTTCCGCTTCGTGCATGGAGGGAGGCGAGTTATCGGTAAAATATCCGGAGTATTGTACGCCAACGGCATCAAACGGATAGCCTTTCTCCGAGATGTTGTCCAAGTAAGAAAATACATTGGGCGCAATTGTTTCAAAGTCGGTAGCTCTGTCCATTCCCCAAAAATTGCCCGTCATATAATGGTCGGAACGATAGGAATAAAGGTATTTTCCGGAAGGTGATTCCCATTTATACAAAGTAGGACGGTCGAACGGGATTAAAGCCCTGTGCCCGTTTTCGCCCATGGTGAAATATTTTATTCCAAGGTCGGGCAAATAATCGGCAAGACACCAGGCAATACCGTTCACGTCATTTTGTACCGCCGTAACGACCGGAATACCTAATTTTTTAAATTCACGTATCGGTTCAAAGAAAGTCTTGAATGAATTTTCGTCCACAATTTCAGCCATATTGAAAAACATTCCGGCCACTTCAATCTGTCCGTTGCGGATATATTTGATGAATTTCTCAATTTGCGCTTTAGGCCTGTTGTGGATATATTCTTTCACCGGCCACGCCGCTTCACACGTCCACCGAAATTTAGCATCGTCGGGATAATTTTCGGTCAGTTCGCAATATTCTATCGCATAATCAATGTAACGGATGTGTTCGGCAAGGATTTCCGTTTGAGGTTTGGTGTAACCAATGTCCGTGTGTGTGTGCTGCATCAGATATACCGTCCAGTGTTTAACGGGAAATGCCTTGACCTTGGATTCGGTGATGATTCCGGAATTTGCGGAAAAAGCGATGGAACAATCGGTCTCCGTTTTTACTTCGGGGATGCCTGCTTCAATCGTATTGATTCCGGTATTCAGTTTTACTTGCTCCGACTTAGCGCCATTAATGAGTACGTCGGCGGTTATCGGTTTTCCCCAGTTCGCTACCTGAAGTACCACCGGTTGAAGCAAATCTTTACCGTTTTTTCCGTAAATCAGCCCCTGTTTTACCTCAGAAGCAAGCATATCAATTCCGGCGGTCGGTTTGCTCAATTCCAATTTAGAACCGGCGGTCAATGAGATATTGTCAAAGACCAGCCAACTTCCATTTTTTGATTGGATAGTGATAAGATTATTGCCTTTTTTCAAGACATTCCCGGGAATATCAATTACGGAACGAAGGACAGCCGGATTGGCTATCCTGTTGTCAAAATAATTCTGGTTGTTGCCCGCCGGAGTCTTCACCTCTGCCCGATAACCGTTTATCAGAATCGTTAGCGTTGGCGAAGACGGATGAACTTCGACAAAGTTCAATTCCAATCGTGCCGGGCATGAGGCCGGAATATCTTTGATGCCGAATCGAATGGCAATTTGCCCGGAAATATTCCCGGCCCAGTTGTCGTGTGTTCCCGGCAGCACGAACGGAAAATCGGTTCGCGGTTTGTGTTTGCCGATTTCATAGACCACCGGAGATTTTCCGAACCGTACTTGATATTTTTCATAAGCAAAAGGGCCTAAGGCAAATTCCCCGGCGCTTTTATCATTTTGTCCGATTTGCCAAAAAAGAATATTTTGCGAAAACAAACCGGATATTCCTGCAGACAGGAAGAAAAATAATAAAATATTTTTTTTCATTGTATGTAATTTTATCAAATTAATCTATTGCTGAAATATAGTCTGAATATAACGTTATTTCTCTTAATATAGTATAAGCGCCGGAACCGGAAGACGGAGCACCAAATACCTCCGTTGTCCTTACAATCAGGTAACGGATGTTGGCAGATGTATCAAATTGCAACCTGTTGTTAACAGGGTCATTACACGTTCCGTCCAAAAGTTTTGTCCATCCTTTGGCCACCGCTTCGGCTTCCCAGCCTGCATTGCTGCTTGGGAGGGTTATTTCCGCTCCGGTGATGTCTGCAATACCCCAAAACTGAATTTTCTTGGGATTCCAGTTGTTGTAACCATCGGAACGCGCCCACATTTCAAGTCGTGTCAAATTGGTCAGCACGCCCAAATCGAATGTCAAATGCTGGGGAACGCCTACGCCGTCACCACTGTGAAATTGATTTCCATCACCGCCATTCACACCATTGAAAACGCCTTCAATACGTCCGCTATATCCGGTGGTGGCATCATTCGTCAATTTCAATGGAACGATATTGGTCTTTACCAATTCATATTCCACCGACGTCGGAAAAGGTTGAACCAACCAATTGGTATGCAGCGTGTCGATGGCACCTGCTTCGGGGATGAGCGCGGTGCGACTTTTGATAACGCCTCCTACTTTCCAGTCGGTTAATATGGTTTCTTTCACATTACCGGGCAACAATAATGTTTTATCTCCGTTATTGCTTTCATAAACTGCCTCAACCGCTTCGGCTTCTTCCGAAACATTCCATGAAAGCACCAATCCTGCAATTTCAGGTTTCATTGATGAGACCATTTTGGCCGAAGCAGAAAGGATGTACTGCTCGCCATAAACATAACCGTAACATTCGGCATTCAGCGATTTGTTTCCTTCCTTATCGTAAGTTTGAACAAGAAACTGATGGATGCCTTCGCTCAAATTGTTGAGGATTACTTTCAAAGTATCCTTTGTAGTAAGCCCTTGAAGCGGGACAAGCAGGGAATCGGTTTCCCATTTAATCATGCACTTTTCGGCAGTATGAGCATAAGTCATTAATCCTGTTATCTGGGCGCGGAGATTGCCTCCGTGCACCACAAGAGAATCTACCTTGCCGGTATATATTTTCCCGGCACGGTCAAGAAATTCGCGCTGCGTATCGTTCATATCGGAACATGCAGGTATCAACCAACCGCACAGGGCGATTATAACCAAGTTGATATAAAATTTTATTTTAGCCATAATTATTTTATTTAACGTTAATTATTTAAAGAAATTATTGGATTTCTCCCCAGAATGTCACTTCGCCGATAGTTGAACATTTCATCCCCGACCAACTTTCCAACATTTCAAAGCGTATATAACGTACAATCGGCAAGTCAACTCTTGGGAAAGAAAACTCTTCGCCGAGCGCTTGATATTCTTCATCTTCGCCTGAATTTTGCCCCAAAGGCAATCCTGACGGTTTGACGGAATAGCAATCCATTAGAAGTGTCCATCCCTCAAATATGTTGTCGATATTACCCGCTCCGGGGTCATCCTGACGACCATATATTCTGTAAACTTTAGGTGCTCCATGCTGATAAAGCACATCTGCTCCCGGACGTTGCCAAAATTTGAACCGGCTCAGTTTGACATCAACACCTAAATCTATCGTAAGCCTGTGTGGAAATTCTTCCGGAAAATTGGTGTGGGCATAATCGCCGTTACTCACATTGTTATTCCATGCCTTCTGAGGAGTACCATTATAATAATTAAAACCAACATCTCCCTGAACTGTCTTATAAAGAAATAAGGTCTTGTCCAAGTAATCCTCTCTCCACGGAGTGAGTGTAAAAAAGATAGTATCGGAATAATTGTTCCACCGGTCAACAATGTACATACCGAAATCATTTGGCTTGTCGGGCAAGCCGCGTACGGAGAATTTACCTTCTTCCATGGAAGTGTAGAAGGCATCGTATTCGACAAAATTTTGTGTCGCGCTGTCTCTCGCTAAAGCAATGATAGCGAGGTCGGTCTTGGTTTCATTTTGAAATGAAATGACAAAACCTCCAAAGTCCACGTCTGGCTGCAAACTCTCCTGCACCAGGCGAATGGGTGGTGTAAGCGGTTGAATCGAACGCTCAACAGGTTCGGATATTTTTTCCTTTCTGTTGACTGCATACAGTTTTACGGTTCGCTCGTTTGTATCTCCGAAGCCTTCTATTTTTATGGTATTCACATAAGCCGAAGCCCTTGCTTCCTTCTGTACGTTGTTTGAAACATATACGGCTTTGACGTATTGTATATCCACATCGTCGGGCATATCATAAGTGAAAACGGCTCCACCGGGGATGTTTTCCACTTGAACGTTCCTTACCATTCCGGGTGCAGTGTCACTGCCGGAACCTAAGGGTTCGTGCTTGTCTTCCGTACAGCAGACCAAAGCAAAAACGATACCTGTTATTAATAAATTTATTTTAATTTTCATATTTTTAACTTTTAGTTTTTAGTTTTTAGTTTTTAATTCCCAAAGGTTACCATCCCGGACTTTGTATTAATTTATTGTTAACATACAAATCCATCGTTTTGATAGGCCAGAAATAATCTTTTGGTAAAAATTTACGAAAATAAACGTATTTTACCTGATAATAACCCGCCTCGTTTGATTCGGATACATTCCAACCTCTTATCGGACGATTCAGATAGTCCATTGAAAGACGCCAACGTCTCAAATCGTAGAATCGCTGACCTTCGAGCGCCAACTCTATCAATCTTTCTCTGCGGATAATCTCCCTCATGCCTGCTTTTCCGGTCGGTTTATCCGGATTTCTCGAATAAGTTTGCCATGTTTCGACCAATCCTCCCGTTTCCTTGTCCAAACCGGCTTTGTCCCTGACAAGTTGGATGTATTGATACACTTCGGCATCCGGATTTTCCTTACATTCGTTTAATGCTTCGGCATACATCAGATACAGGTCTGCCAGCCGGATAATCGGGAACGAATAGGTAATTGTAGAACCGGTATGCGTTGAAGATGTCATAATCAACTTATAATTGACTAATTTTTTTTGAAAATATCCGGTAATACTAAAATTATCAAGCGCCCTGCCTGCTACCTCCCCTGCTTTGTTGTGTACAACAAAACTGTTTTTATCACTGCTCGCTTCCAATGTAAACCATTTTCCGCCGTCAAATCCTAAACCAGCATAAAAACGGGGTTCGCGGTTGAAATGAAGTTTTGCCGTTCTGAAATCCTTTTCAATATAGTATTCATGACCTTCAGGCGCCACACCTACTTCATACCGTTCATCATAATCATACATTATATCCTCATCAATGGGAACGCCGTTGTTGCTGTAAAACTGTTCGGCAACATCTAATGTAGGATTTTGCATGGATTTAGTCCAGGGAATCTGTTGCCCCTGCTGGTAGGCTGTGAGGGGAGCATTTACGACTCCTTGCAAGGTTTCCGTGTAGTTGTTTCCCAAACCCCACAGCAATTCCTTGTTGTCTCTTGAAGTAATGGTATTTCTCAGGGTCAGTTCCAACAAAGTAGTATCTGAAACTTGATTCATCAGCGTTTCGTTAAATACATACAATGCATGTCCGGCTTCGTGGGCAACATCTATTGCTTTTTTGCATGCATCGCGGGCAATGACCCATTTTTCCGGGTCAAAGGTCGGATTGATTAATGGGATTCCTTCGGCATTTTTATAATTGGGGAAATCAGGATTGCCGTTGAACAAGGGACTTGCGGCAAGAACCAATACTTTGGCTTTCAGCGCTAAGGCGGCCGGTCGTGTCAAACGCCCCAGTTCGGTGTTTTGTGCACGAATGTTCATAGGTAATCCGAAGCCTTCCATATATTCGTCGCCGATGGCTTCATCAATCAGACTTACAATGTATTTAACCACTTCGTCCACCGGATAGCGAACCACTTTTACTTCGTCAGGACCGGCTGCTACATCTATATTTTCCTTTATTATGGGGATTGGTCCGTACAATTGCATTAGAAAATAGTGAAAGAAAGCTTTGAGCGTTTTTACCTCAGCTATCCACCTGCTTTTTTCCGATGCAGTAATATCCCGAACGTTGTCAATATTATCTAAAAAGATATTGCAGTCACGGATAGCAACAAATAAGTTGTTGCCGTCATTGCCACCACTCCAATAATTCAAATAAGGATTATTTGCATTCTGATTTCCTTTAGCGATGGCAAAGCTTGTTGAATTTGAATAGTAGTACGACCTTTCGGCGCAGTTCCACGATTCATCTCCGGCGGCTAATCCAGGATTCTGATACAAATTGGCATGTTGCGGGACATACGAATAGCATGTTGCCATAAATTTCTCAGCGTTTACCCGCGTGGTGAATGCCATCTCCATTGTAGCAACATTATCGGGTACGATGTCCAGATAAGAATCGCACGAAACCATAAAAAATAACATGATTCCTGTTGCTAATAGATTTATATGTTTTCTATTGTTCATAATCTAACTTTTATTTTCTGTAAATAAATTAAAATCCAATATTTAATCCTACATTCAATACTTTCTGAATAGGATAGCCTAATCCGTTTCCCCCCATTTCTACATCCCACATCTTGAATTTGCTCATTGTCCACAGGTTCATACCGCTGAAGTAGAGACGAAGGTTGTTCATTTTCCACTTTTGTGTCAAACTCTTCGGTAAAGTATAACCCACTTCAACCGATTTCAGCCGGACAAAAGCGCCATCTTTCAAGAACCATGTGCTATTACGCGTATTATTCGTTATTTCTTCTGCGCTTAAACGCGGCCATTTTGCGTAAATATCGCGATTTTCTTCCGACCAGTAACTGTCCGCCCACGCCTGCAGCATGGCATTGTTGGTGTTGAAATTTTCACCATTAACACCATTTTCATAACCTAAATTCAGGAATGGAGCAGAGCGCTTTGGGTCAATAAAAAACGAAGAACGTCCGGAACCTTGGAAAAAGAAAGAAATATCAAATCCCTTATAACCGGAAGAAAGTCCGAATCCGTACATGATGCCCGGCGTTGAAGGGTATCCGATAGGCACGATGTCATTGTCATCTATTTGACCATCATCGTTGATGTCCATATATTTGATATCGCCCGGCATGTATTCGCCATACAGTTGTTTGGGCGAGTTGGCGATATCGGCATCATCAATAAACAACCTTTCAGCAATCAGACCGGTGGACTGATTGATGGCTAATCCAACCCATGAACGCCATGAGTATGGATATTCAGGTTCCTCATATACTTCAAACCGACTGGTAGCATAAGTATAATTGAGTCGCCCGCTGACCCATAAATCTTTTGTAAAAGAGTGATTGGCATCTATGGATACTTCAAATCCCTGTGAAGATGCTTCGCCCACATTGGCCCGTAAGGCTGCCTGCAAACCCATTGTTGATGGAATAGCCTCGCGATTCATCAGGATATTTGACCTGTATTCGGTAAAATAGTCGGCTTGTATATCAAATATATTCAACAAGCCGATTTCAATACCCAGATTCATTTTCCGGGACGTTTCCCATGTAATCAGTTCATTGGCGTAACGGGAAATGGATATGCCTGCCGGACGGTAAGTAAAATCCCTTCCGAAACTGACTTGTTGATAATCCACATTGTTCAGATTAACTTCCGAAAGATAGAAAAACCGGTCATTGTCGTCTCCGATGGCATCATTACCAACAATTCCGTAAGTGCCTTTCAATTTCAATTTATTGACCACTTTATTCAATTCAGGCGACCAAAAATCTTCATTCGAGACAAGGTATCCTAATCCGATGGAAGGGAAAAAGCCGAATCGTTCTTTGGCTGCAAATCGTTCGGAACCATTGTATCCGAAACTGAATTCCGTAAAGTAACGGCTATCATAAGCGTAAGTGAATCGACCGGACAATCCTATATTCCTGTGGGCCAACGATTTCTGGAGAGTGCCTGCATTGGCGCTCAAACTTTGTCTCATGATTCCTACCAACAATCCGGAAACGGCGTGTTTTTCAGCAAAAGTGCGGATATAATCAATGGCTGCTTCCCCGTAGAAAGAAGTTGAAATATTTTTCCCGCCTTCTCTGTAATTGAGGTTCTCTGTTCCTCCGTTGGGGTTCAGGTTGACCAATCCGTATCTGCCGGTTTCTCTGTCGTAATAGGTTAAATTGTAATAGAAGGGATTCACAAACCGACTAACGTCGAAATAAGAATCGCGTATGGTATTGCCCATTGTCCTGAATGAAAGCCCTTCGGTCAGGAAATCCAACTTTTGCTTAAATTCCAATTGGGCGACAATATTGCTCTGGGAATATTCTTTGTATCCTCTTACTGTTTCGGCGTATGGATTCAGATAATCACCCGATGCGTCATTTCCGAAAAGCGGATGCGACAAAAATGCAAGTTCTTCGTTGGGTTGATAATACTTGGGGAATCGCACCGGATTAGCAGACATGGCTGCATAGTACAGCACATCGCCGCCGGGTACCGGACCGTTGTAATCCTCAAAAGAAGCGTTGACCCTGACGTCTATTTGTGTCGTTTTGGTTACATTGATGTTGGTATTTGAACGCAACTGTATTCTTTGCAAATCGATATTGTTGTTGAAATTGTTTCTGGGGTCAACTTTAATTACCCCGTTGTCTCTGTTGTAAGTGGCTGCTATATAATATTTTGCGATTTGTCCTCCTCCGCTTAGGTTCGCATTTACACGATAGTTATCGGCATAACTTTTAAACAACTCATCATACCAGTTATTCGCGGGATAAATGTATGGGTCAAGATTTTTCTCGGTTGAACTGATTTTCGTCGGAGAGTAAGGCCGCGGAGCCAATGGATTGCGGGTAAGTACTGCTTCGTTATTCAAACGCATATAGTTGACAGGGTCCACAATATCTACATTTCTGGTTGGGGATGAAAAAGAATTTTCCACCCTTACATTAAATACCGCTTTTCCTTCTTTTCCTTCTTTGGTAGTTACGAGAATTACGCCGTTTGCTCCTCTGGCTCCGTACAATGCCGCGGCGCTTGCATCTTTCATAATAGAAAAGCTGGCAATATCATCGGGTTGCAAACGCGCCAAATCATTAGAAGACAGTTCGACATTGTCGATCAAAATCAGCGGGTCTTTCTTGTAGCCGAAAGTGGTAACGCCACGAATAAAAAATTCCGCGTTATCCCGTCCCGGCTCGCCTGTACGTTGATAGGAAATAATACCGGCTATTCTTCCTCCCAAGGCTGTGGTGAGGTTGCTGCTGGGTATTTTCAGCTCGGAAGGCTTGATGGTCGAAATGGAACTGACCACACTTGATTTTTTCTGTTTGCCGAAAGCGACAATGGTTACTTCGTCCAATTCGTTGACGCTTTCTTGCAGCACAACCAAGAGATCGCTTTTGCCGTCAAAAGTAATTTTTTCCGCTTGCATTCCCAGCATCGTAACGATTAATTTGGTGCCAATGGGAACATTGTCCATCTCAAAATAACCGTCAAGGTCGCTTACAACTCCCCGGGTGCCGACTTCATACCGAATAGTCGCTCCGGGCAGCGCTTCGCCTTTGGCATCCACCACACTTCCGGTTAGTTTGCCTCTTGCTTGCGCATTTTGGGCGGCTAATCGCCCGATATCCATCATAAATAAAAGCATTATGATAGAAGTAATTAAAAACAGTTTGTCTCTCATACATTTAAATTGTTAACAGATTTATTGGATTAATTTCATTTTACAAATGCCTTCACCAGCATCACCGGATCGGCGTTTTCGTTTATTATTTTATAAGGCGCAATCGCCCAAAACTTCCTTATTGTTATTATACATTATGAAATCGAATTTTTTATTTCTTTTTCATTATATCATTTCTATTTTAAACCGGTACGAGAGGCTACCTTCCCACCACATCGTAAAATTGGTACCCCACAGGTTGTTGAACAGACAGAAATGGATTCCTTTGCTCAAATCGGGTAATTCATCGGAATAATTCAACGACTTTCGCTCTCCGATGGCTACTAACGGTGCATCAAGAGCGGTAATACGAAAGACACCTTTTGAGGTAACAATATCGACATAATTGTCAATACCGTGCATCTGGTGGTTGCCTCCGCTTTTTATCACATCCATCACATCGACCCTGCCGCCTGTCTTTTCGGCAAAAACAGAAATTACCTGCGACGGAACGAACGATACCCAGTAGGCTTCGGGCAAACGGACAGCCGGTTTATTAACCAATGATACGGTCAGCTCCACACTGCCGTCTTTTTTAGAGATAATATATTGCGTATGTATCTGTTCGGGCAACACCCTTTTGTCTATACGCGCATCATCGGCAAAAGACAGCACACATTCTATTTTCCTGTCTTTCCCGGACTTCCCTACGGCTACGTTGTCAACATGAGCAACAATGGTTGCCGATTTTGCCCTCGTTTTGTCAAGTCCTTTTTTACCCATATCTGTCCTTGAACCGTCATTGTTAAGTGACAAAAACGGTTTGAAAAACGCTTCATAATCATCCTGAGAATAGGCTTGATAGGCAATTTCACCTGCTACTAAACTTACGCCGTCAAGCGTTTGGGTGATGGCGCCGGTTTCATTGATTTCTTTTGCTTTATCATGTGTCTTTATGGTCTTGGGCAAAGCGAAACCGATGTTAGCAATGGTTGCTTTGGCTTCGTTTTGCAGATTTATCGGCAGAATGGCAATGGCATTATCAATCATATTGGCTTTTTCTTTCCATGACTTTTCCATTATTCTGAACTCCGGAATATTACGTGAAGCATTGAATATGTCCACATCATACTTGTCCCAGTTGTGCAGATTGGGCCATACATTCAGTCCCCATGTATGTTCGGCAACCATACCTAATTTAACGGCATAATCAATGGCGATGTCGCTGTCCTTGTTTGATTTACCTGTTTGCAGCCACTCCGCATAAAGCCGTGACAGGGCACGGAAACGCGCCATCATTACCGGAGAACTTCCATAACCGTAAATCCAACTGTCGCCTATCTCGGAAGTAAGTACCGGCATTTGAGCGGTCATGGTACTCAAATCTTCTGCCACAGCACTGAGCGTGGAACCAAATACTCGTGCATTGGGATACTGTGCGCGCAGTTTACTGTAAATCGATTTTACTTGTTTCAGCGTATGAGGTCCATGATTGTCATGGGTAAAATTGATGGCAACAACCGTTTTCCCATCGGGCAGAATGGATGTTCCACCATAAGAATTCTGGTACATCAACACGATTTCTTTCCCGTCCGTATTCCGCCACTTGCAAAAGGTCGGTACGGAGGGTATGGGCGCACAGTAATTCAAGCCGATATGTAATAAACGAATGCCTGCATCGTAAAGGGGAGTGACAATACTGCGCGTATGCCCCGGCACATCGGTCATTTTTGCGGCAATCGTCTTTTTGCCGAATTGTTTGTCAAAACGTTGCGACAATTTCAACATCCCTTCAAAAATAGGGAGGTTTGCTGCCTCCGATTCAATGGTATAAGGCATACTGTTCCAAGCAATATCACCTTGTTTTAAGGCCTGTTCAAACTTTTTCACTGCATCGGGCGAAGCCTGCTTGAGGTAGGCATCTATCAGCCACGAACCGGTTGTCCATACATACCTGTCCGCACTCCCTTCCGCCTTCAGTTCATCATTAACGGCAAGGGCTTTGGGAATAAATTCGTCAATATACCGCTGCTCTACTTTCGTTGCCAAATCGGTAAAACCGATGTCAAGGTGCGTTTTGAAGATGACGTGCACTTTTGTTACTTCCGTATTCGGTTGCCCGAAACACATTGTGCCAACCATCAGTCCAAGCACCATACATACTATTTTTCTGTTCATACTCCTATTAATTATTTTACAAAAGCTTTTACCATCAGGACTTTTCCCTTTCCTTCATTCTTAATTGTATAAGACCCTGCCGCCGCCGGAATCACAAACGTTTCCGCATAATTGAAACGCTGCTTCATCCCTTGCGCGGTTTCCACCGTTACCGAACTTCCTTCCACCAACATCCAAACATGACATTTGTTATTGGTTTCGATATTTATTTTATCGTCGAACGAATAGCGATAAACATCGTAAAAGTGTTCGGGATGCGTTGGAAGATGCTCCAAAGTGTAATCGCCTTGTTTCAGGATGCAGGGTTTGCTGATGTGCTCGTCTTCCACTTTTTTCCCTTGACGCTCAAAATACACATTTTTCATTCCATGCTCAATGTTGATGGGGCGGGGACGTCCGTCCAAATCCAAACGCACCCAATCGTACATCTTGAAAGTGAAAATATAGGGGGCGCTGCTTATTTCCAACACCAAATTGTCTTTACCCGAAGCATGAATCGTGCCGTTTGGAATCAGAAATAAATCATGTTTTTTCGCCGGAAATTTTTGTACATATTTTTCAATGTCAATGGGAGAGGCATTTTTCTCACTCCAAAGGAGTGCTTGGTGAAATTCTTCCTTGTCAATCCCATCCTGAAATCCCAAGTAAACGGTCGGACTATTCTGACAATCCAAAATATAATAGGTTTCGTCCTGCGTAAACGGCATTCCAAATTCCGATTGGATGTATTCAGGTCGGGGATGGCATTGCACCGAAAGATTGCCTCCGTCGAACGTATCCAAAAAATCGAAGCGGATCGGAAAATCATGCTTGAATCGGTCGGCACAATCGCCCAAAACTTCTTTGTAGTTGTTATACATCAGGAAATCAAAAGAAACTTCCAAACGGTAATGATCGCTTTCAAACATCAAGCCGTTTTCCAATACCATCAACTCAAACGACCATGCCAAGTTATCGACTTCTTTATTCAAACCGTCTATCCGGTTTTTCATCCACGTACCACCCCATGTACCCGGTTCAAACCAGGGTCGCACCCGAATGAAATTTCGGCTCATAGCCGCCAAGCCTGCTCGTAAATCTTTTCCTTGCATACACAAATAGTTTTCGACGCGTTGTCCGTCAACAATCCAATCCATGTAAGGCAAAAGTTCCGCTTTATGTTTGTTTAATACGGGCCAATCCACAAAGAACGAACGCTTGTACATGATTCGTCCGTCTTCCGGTTTATCGGCGCCCAGATTGTATGCCGCTCCCGCCCGCATCCGGAATTGCAATTCATTTTTCGGCAGATCTACATAGACTAATGGAGCATTCCATCCGGCTAAAGCGGCGCCACAACCTGCCAATACGGTAATATCAACATTCGGGTCGGGTTGCAATCTTTTTAATTTATCCGGATCGAACCAATCCGGCAATTGCTTGTCGGTGATTTTTCCAAAAATAGAATCCGCTTCCTTCATAAAAGGGCGTATCATTTCGTCTATTTCTTCGGGTGAACGCAAAGCCGTTTCCACGTGAAGCCAACGGACCTGTTTTCCTTGACGGTTCAGTTCCGCCCCGATTTGTTCCACGAAATGATCCCAAAAAACGCCGACATATCCATCAATCACTACGGTTTTTTGTTCGACTATCCATTGGGACAAATTTGCGATTCCTTCTTGTATTTTACTGGTTCCCAAAGGAAAAGCGGGATAAATATCATATTGTCCGGCAAGGCTTGATGTTGCTTTCGGAGGAGCCAAAAATTGTTCTGTTTTTCGCCAAAGATTTGGCAAAGTTTCGTTCAGAACGGATTTTGCATACATCGCTGCTCCGATTAACGGTGCCTTATCCCATAGTTCACCGGTTTTGATTCTAATATCCGTTAATCCTTGTTGATTTAGTTTTTCGCTCAGTGTTTGCATAAACAAATCGGATGCTTTGGCAATGTTTCCGCCAATGACCAAGGTGTCTGCTTGAAAATTTTGCAGCCACGGAAACATAAATTCCGCCAGATTTCCGGCAAATTCATCAAACAAAATCAAGGCTTGTTGATTTCCGACAAGGGCTTTTTGGGCAATTGTTTTTACATTCTTTCCGTCTTCGCCCGTCAATTCTTTCCAACGGCGAACAAACCATCGTGTGGAAAAATAATCATCGCCGATAGTTTCTTTGTAAGGAATATTGTAAAGATAACCATTGGGCGGTATTCCCACGCTTTCTTCTGTTTGAACTGTTCCGTCCACCAGAAACGTGCTGCCGAAACCGGTTCCCAAGGTAATCACGACTGTCCGCCGGCTTTTACGCGCTGCGCCTGCATAAAATTCGCCCAAAGCAAACCCGGAAGCATCGTTGATAAAAGCAACCGGTTTATTTCGGTCCGGAAATATTTTGCGAATTTCTTCCCGAATGTTGATTCCATATAAAGCATCGTATTTGCATACGCCTTCTATTTGGCAGATACCGCGTGAATAATCAAAAGGGCCCGGAATGGCAAATCCAATTCCGCTAATTGCAACCGGTTCGTTCAATGTTTTTTGAATGGTAGTTTGCCAGGATTGCAGGATGGAATCGGCAGCGCCTCCCGAATCAACAGGCGCCTCTTGAATTTTATGACTATAAATTTCCCCGTTGCTTGAATCAATCAAGGCGCAAGAAATATGAGAACCTCCAATATCAACTCCTATAAAATAGTCTTTCATGTGATTAATTTGTTTTTTATGGAACCATGGAACCCGCATCTAATCATGCTCTTTGATGCAACTTTTGCATGCGGGTTTCATGTGTATATAATTTTTATATGTATATATGTCTGTATGTCTGTACATATATTTATCGGTGCAAAGTAAATTATTTTTTTTGACATAACAAAAAAAATGAAGATGTTTTTTAAAATATATTAAATAAAAAATAAAAATGTATCTTTGCACCTGATAAAGATTATTAAAAAGATATGAAAGTAACATTGGATTATAATAGTCATATACCATTGTATATACAAATAGAAGATTTGATAAGGAATATGATTCAAGAACCTGAATATAAAAGGGAGAAGAAAAAATTACCCAATGAAGTGGATTTTGCCCGGCAATTAGGCGTTTCTCGCAGTACGATGCGTCTGGCTATCAATAAATTGGTTTACGAAGGTTTATTGATTCGCAAGAAAGGAATAGGAACGGTTGCGGCTGATACCGCCATCACTTCCAAAGCAGGCAATTGGCTGAGCTTTTCCCAGGAAATGAAAGCTTTGGGCATGGAAGTGAAAAATTATGAATTGCGTATCGGCTGGGTAAAACCTTCGAAAGAGGTATGTCAATTTTTTGAAATAGAAGAAGAAACGAAAATATTGAAATTGGAACGCTTGCGCGGAAATCCCGAATATCCGTTTGTGCATTTTATTTCGTATTTCAATCCGAGAATCGGTCTTACCGGAAATGAAGATTTTTCCCGCCCGCTTTATGAAATTTTGGAGAAAGAGTACCATATCATTGTTAAATTATCGAGAGAAGAAATCAGCGCCCGTCTTGCAGACAGCCCTTTAGCCGAAAAATTGGAAATAAAAACAGGGGAAGCCATCTTGAAACGGAAACGTTTCGTTTACGATCCGGGGGGAAGACCTGTTGAATGGAATGTAGGGTATTATCGTGCCGATAGCTTTGTTTATACGATTGAGTCCGAAAGAGAAATATGATATTGCGCAAAAAAAGAAGCTGTCTAAGAGTATTTTGCACGTCATTGCGAGGACGAATCCAGAAGCAATCAATTGACAATCAATATATTGGGTTGCTTCGCCTTCACCCAGAAAACTCCTGTGAACTATCCAGAAGTTGAGTTGTCGGCTACTGCATGAGACGTATATAGCTACCACCCCGCCTGCATCGCAGAAAAAGTTGCTTTTTAGAGGATTGTATGGAATTTTTTTGTATCCTTCCCCTATAAATTTTGCAAGCCATTTTTATTGGTTTGTGTGTAATTGAGAATTTTATGCTAACTTTGCAAACATAATTACAAAACGATAAAATTATGGCTACAATCACATTAACTTACGATGCCCGAAATGTTTCGGCAAAGAATCTTATGTCATTGAAGCTGTTTCATTATACAGAAAAATAAATTATGTACGTATGAAAAACTGGCTTGAAATATTCGAAAAGTACCGGCAAAAACTAAACAAATATTGGGTTGCCGTCATTATTTTTGCTATTCTCACTTTCTTTGTGGGGGACAGTACGATATTGAAACAGATTTCTTATAAACGGCAAATCAATAGTTTGGAAAGTGACATTGAATACTACACCAAAGAAAAAGAAAAAAATCTGGAGAAACTGAACGCAATAAAGAGTAGCGAAGAAAGTTTGGAAAAATATGCACGCGAACAGTATTTAATGACAAAACCGGACGAAGAACTTTTTATAATCTCTGAATAAATGGCAGACAAATTCAAGACTTATCTTTTTTACGCCTGCGCGATTCTCCTCGTGGTATCGGCAGCTTTGTATATTACCGGTAATAAATACATTCCTTATATATATGCCGTTTCGGGAGCAGGCATTGCCGTCGCTTATCTGACAAATCCCTACCGAGGAGATAATTTCCGCTTGAAAAGACTGAATATCCAGCAAGCGATTGCTGCAATTCTATTGCCCGTATCTTCTTACCTCATGTTTCAGAAAAAAAACGAATGGTTTGCCGTCTTGTTTGTTTCTGCGTTTTTACAATTGTATGTAGCAATCATCAGGAAACGAGCGGAAAAATAATGGAAAAAATAGTCAGCGCTCAAAACAGCCGGATAAAAAACATACAAAAACTAAGCGCTAAATCTAAAGAACGGAAAGCTCAAGGGCTTTTTGTCATTGAAGGCGCACGCGAAATCAGTTTGGCTTTGGCCGGCTCCTACAGTTTTGATTCGGTATTTTATTGTCCCGAATTATTTGCGGAAACGGACTATCCCGAAGTGATTCAATCCATTAACCCGAAAATCCTCTATGAAGTATCGGCAGCTATCTTTGAAAAAATAGCTTATCGCGAAGGCTCCGACGGTATCTTAGCCGTAGCAAAACCGAAAAATCACAGCTTGTCATCCCTGAATTTACCGGAAAATCCGTTTGTCATTATCCTCGAATCGGTTGAAAAACCGGGAAACTTAGGCGCCATTCTTCGCACAGCGGATGCGGCAGGCGTTGACGCCCTCATCGTTTGCGATCCGCTAACGGATATTTACAATCCCAATACAATCCGTTCCGGCGTTGGCTGTATTTTTACCGTTCCGGTTGCCGTTTCGGAAAATGCCGAGACTTTGTCTTTTCTGAAAAACAAAGGCATCCGAACTTTTGCCGCCGAATTGCAAGCCTCCCAATGGTATCAAGATACCGATTTCAGAGGGCCATCGGCTATTGTCATGGGAACGGAAGCCGACGGCTTGTCTCCGTTTTGGTTGGAAAATGCCGATGCAAGGATAAAAATTCCCATGCGGGGGAAAATCGATTCGCTCAATGTTTCCGTATCGACAGCGGTGATTACTTTTGAAGCTCTGAGGCAGCGGGGTTTTTTTACCGAAAACAATTTTTTTATCTACCAAGCTCCTGACGCCGGCAATATGTCCGTTGTCCTTCACCCCAATAAGTAAAGTACCGCCATTGGTATTGGCAAAGGCGGAAAGCGTCCGGGCGATATCCTACCCTATCACCGTCAAAACATAATCTTCATGCACAAAATAGTGAACACAAAATACTTGCTGTTGTTTTGTCCGTGTTTCATGAACCTCAAAACGGCTCCATTCCCCAATCACCGGTTTGAAAGGGGAGACATGAATTTGCGATTGATAATCCACATTTTCCGTGTCTAATATTTTGAAAACAGACTCTTTGGCAGACCAATGCAAAAGCAAATGAATAATTTCATTGTCCGCAGAAATGGATTTGGCTTCTTCTTCCGTGAGAAACCGGTCTTTTATTTTCAGCACACGCGGGGAAATCATTTCAATATCAATCGCCACCTCCTTTTCTTCATTGAGAACCATCGCTACATATCCCGACAAATGGTCATCATGAACTCCTTTATAGTTTGTGTGACTGATACTTACATGATACGAACAGTCGGATAAATAAGGTTTTCCATTCGGTTGATAAGCAATTTCTTTTTCTTCGCCCGACAAGGTTTTTAGTAAGTCTCTGACTGTCAGCCATTCGCATTTCCGCTTTTCAGCCATTTTTTCGATAGCCGGCAGATAGCGGTCTCTATGTTCCATTTGCGACAAAAGCGTTTCGGAATCCTTATCTATCGGAGCGATCCCGATTTTACTCCGGTTAATAAAAAAGGTCAACGCTTGTGATTTTGTTTCCCTGCTTTTCATAATCTTATTATTGATAGCGTCATACCAACCGACAACGTTATCTTCATAAACCATTGGATTTTCGCTGGTTATGTCCAATTCATCTTTTCTGTTCCTAAATTCCATAAACAATTTTTTTATCTACCCATTTGTATCTCAAAGAACTGATTTTATTCATTATGCGTACAAAATTACAGATTTTTTTCAAATTGAAGAAGAAAATCATATATTGTTCATTTCAAGGATTTTTCTTATCTTTGCCCTGATTCAGTAAAATTATTATAAACAATGGAACACATATCTCCTTTAATTCAGGAACTTGCACTAATTTTGGTAACTGCCGGCGCTGCTTCGGTTTTGTTCAAATGGTTGAAACAGCCGGTCGTTTTGGGTTATATTGTAGCCGGAATCATCCTGTCATTTTTCATTACCGAGGATAATCCCGAATATAAAAACATTGAAACCTGGGCGGAAATCGGGATTATTTTCCTTTTGTTCGGTTTAGGTTTGGAATTCAGTTTCAAAAAATTAATGAGTGTTGGCGCGACGGCTTTCGTGTCGGCTTTGTTTTTGGTCATTTCGATGATCGGTTTGGGTTATCTGACGGGAATTTGCTTTGGTTGGTCGTCGATGACGAGTCTTTTCCTCGGAGCCATGATTTGCATGTCTTCGACCATGATTATTATTAAAGTTTTTGACGATTTGAAATTGACGAGTAAGAATTTTGCCGGAATTGTGCTGGGCATTTTGATTATCGAAGATTTGGTAGCCGTTTTGTTGATGGTTTTGCTTTCGACAGTTGCCGTCAGCAATAAGTTTGAGGGAAAAGAAATGCTCTTTAGTTTCTTCAAACTGAGCACTTTTCTTTTATTTTGGTTTATTCTGGGAACGTATCTGATACCGACTTTCCTCCGGAAAACGAAGCGTTTCCTCAACGATGAAACGCTATTGATTGTCTCGCTTGCGTTCTGTTTGGGGATGGTTTTTCTGGCTACCAGCGCGGGATTTTCTTCGGCATTGGGCGCTTTCATCATGGGTTCTATTTTGGCTGAAACACTTGATTCCGAAAGAATTGAACATGCGATTTTACCGATAAAAAATTTCTTTGGCGCTATCTTTTTTGTTTCGGTCGGGATGATGGTTCAGATAACCAGTTTGAGCACTTATATCGTTCCTATATTGGTAATCAGCGTAGTCGTTATTTTAGGGCAAATGACATTTGCAACGATAGGCGTGCTTCTTTCGGGACAGAATCTGAAAACGGCTGTTTCGGCAGGGTTTTCTCTCTCGCAAATCGGGGAATTTTCGTACATTATCGCCGCTTTGGGAATGAGTTTGGGTGTAATACAAGAGTCTCTGTATCAAATCATTGTTTCAGCTTCCGTAATTACCATATTTACAACTCCCTACATGATGCGGTTTGCCACTCCGGTCAATGCTTTTCTGGAAAAAAAACTGCCTGTCAATTGGCAGAATTTCCTGAACAAGAACGCTTCGGGTGCACATCCGGTCAATCAGAATAACCTCTGGAAAAAGCTCTTAACGGACATGGGGAGAATCGTTTTGATTTATTATTTTATCAGTATTGTCATTGTCAATTCTTCGTTGGCGTATGCCGTTCCTTTTATACAGGGCTGGCTTCCGGGATTGAAAGGGAATATCCTTGTTGCGGCAGTTACAGTGCTGATTATCGCCCCGTTTCTGCGAGCAGTTATCATCAAAAAAAATCATTCCATCGAATATACAACCCTTTGGAATGAAAGTAAGAGTAACCGGGGACCGTTGATTTCTACCATTATTTTCAGGGCGATTATCTGTGCCGGATTAATCATGTATTTACTGTTCAAACTGCTCCATACGAATTTAGTTATTGATTTTGCTTTGGCCGCTGTTATTTTGGTATTGACCACCTTTTCCCAACACACAAAAACCCGTTCGCGGGCGATGGAAAACCGTTTTAAGGAAAATCTCAACGAGAAAGAAAAATACCACGAATCGAAAGCGCCGCTGACAAAAGGTTTTGTAAACCACGTGTTGGAAAGAGACCTCCACTTGTCGGAATTTGCCATTGAGCCTTATTTTTCGATTGTCGGAAAAACGCTTAAAGAATTGAATTTCAGACAAATTTTTGGAGTCAGTATTGTGACTATTCTGCGCGGCCCATTTAGAATCAATATTCCGAACGGAAACGAGCGGATTTATCCCAATGACCACGTTGTGGTGCTCGGAACCGATAAACAAATGGAGTTGTTCCAAACACGCTTGGAAGAAAAACGTAAAAAATACGAAAATTTAGGAGAAAGTTCTGTTCCCAAAGTTAAAATGCAACAGTTCCAAATCACTCCCGAATCTCAATTAATCGGAGAAACCATCCGCACATCGGGAATCCAGGAAATATACGACTGCCTGGTAATTGGTATTGAACGGAACGAATTTTCGATACAAGATCCTGATTTGGATTTGGTTTTAGCGGAAGGCGATATTGTCTGGGTAATCGGAGAATACAGTAACATCTTAAAAATTTGCGAGTTATGACGTTTTTAGGACTCATCCCGGCGCGGTATGCTTCGACCCGTTTTCCCGGAAAACCGTTGGCAGACATCGCCGGAAAACCAATGATACAGCGGGTTTATGAGCAAGTAGCCGGACTGTTGGACGATGTAGCGGTAGCGACTGATGACGACCGGATTTTTCAGACCGTACAAAATTTTGGCGGAAAGGCAGTTATGACCTCTTCCAACCACAGGAGCGGTACTGACCGCTGCTATGAAGCGCTGAGAAAAACGGGAGGAATTTTCGACGTTGTCATCAATATTCAAGGCGATGAACCTTTTATTAAACCCTCTCAAATAGAATTGCTTAAATCCTGTTTTGAAGACGACCGAACGCAGATTGCCACTTTGGTCAAGCCTTTTCCGGCGGATGTCGATTTTGAAATTTTATTCAATCCCAATACCCCGAAAGTGATTTTGAATAAAAACCGGGAAGCCATTTATTTCAGCCGCTCGGTAATCCCTTACATTCGCGGAAAACATCATGCCGAATGGTTAAAATCGTTCGTATTCTACAAACACATAGGTATTTACGCTTACAGATCCGGCGTGCTGAGCGAGATCACCGCTTTGCCGCAATCGCCTTTGGAACTGGCAGAGTCTTTGGAACAACTTCGTTGGATTGAAAACGGTTACACCATCAAAGCCGGTATTACCGGCGAGGAAACGATTGGAATTGATACACCCGAAGATTTGGAAAAAGCGGTTAAAATATTTCAGTCTATTCAACCGTAACCGATTTCGCCAAATTGCGCGGCATATCTACATCCCGGCCTTTTTTGACGGCGATATGGTAAGACAACAATTGCAGGGGAACAATCGACAAAAGCGGGCTCAAACATTCTTCCGTATCAGGAATTTCAATCGTATAGTCGGCCATTTCCTTGACTTTGTAATCTGATTTATTTACGATGGCTAAAATACGGCCATTTCGGGCTTTGATTTCTTGAATGTTGCTAATCGTTTTATCATAAGTCGTACTGTTGGTGGCAATAACGACCACAGGCATTTCGTTGTCAATCAAAGCAATAGGACCGTGTTTCATTTCTGCGGCCGGATAGCCTTCCGCATGAATATAGGAAATTTCTTTCAACTTCAAAGCGCCTTCTATCGCTACCGGATAACTGTATCCACGACCGAGATAGATGAAATTGTGTGCGTATGTAAAAATTTTGGACAAATCTTCAATGTAATTATTCTGTTGCAGAATGGTTTCAATCTTACTTGGAATTTTACTCAATTCCGATAAAACAGACAGAAATTGCTCTTCGGAAATTGTTTTCTTTTCGCGGGCAATGTTCAACGCCATCATCACCAAAACAGCAACTTGTGCCGTAAACGCTTTGGTTGAAGCGACTCCAATTTCAGGCCCGACGTGGGTGTAAGACCCCGAATCGGTATTTCTTGGAATGGAAGAACCTACCACATTGCAAATTCCGTAAACGAAAGCGCCTGCTTGTTTCGCCAATTCGATGGCTGCAAGCGTGTCGGCGGTTTCACCGGACTGCGAAATGGCGATTATTACATCGTCAGGATTAATCACCGGATGCCGGTAACGAAATTCGGACGAATATTCCACTTCGACAGGAATCCGGCAAAATTCTTCAAACAAATATTCGCCAATTAAGCCGGCATGCCAGGAAGTTCCGCAAGCTAAAATAATGATTCTCCGGGCATTGATGAATTTCTCCTTATTATCAATGATTCCGGAAAGTACGACGTTGTTACTGTCCACATTGACTCTTCCGCTCATGCAATCGCGCAAAGTACGCGGTTGTTCGAAGATTTCCTTGAGCATGAAATGGGAGTAGCCTCCTTTTTCCAACTCGTTCAGACTCAGTTCTAATTGGGTAATTTGAGGCGTTTTTTCCACATTGTTCAGATTTACAATCCGAAGCGGTTCGTTCCGGTGAATGACGGCTATTTCTTCGTCATCCAAATAAATAACTTTGTTGGTGTATTCGATGATGGGAGAAGCGTCGGATGCCAAGAAAAATTCGTTTTCTCCGATGCCTACTACCAACGGACTGCTTTTGCGGGCTGCAATAATCAAATCGGGATTTTCTTTTTCAATCACAGCAATGGAATAAGCTCCAATAACTTGTTTCAGAGCCAATTGCACCGCCGTTGAAATATCCGTATTGTTAATGGTTTTTATATATTCGATTAATTGCACCAAGACTTCCGTATCGGTTTCACTTTGAAAAATATAGCCTTTTTGTTTCAAACTTTCTTTCAGAATGGCGTAATTTTCGATAATACCGTTGTGTATCAAGGCTAAATTTTCCGATTGGGAATAATGCGGATGCGCGTTGATATGACTCGGCTCGCCATGAGTTGCCCAGCGGGTATGAGCGATTCCGATCGTTCCGGAAATATCTTTTCCTTGAGAAAATTCTTCCAAATCGGAAACCCGTCCCTTGGCTTTGTAAATATTCAGGTTGTTTTGCGAATTGATCAGGGCAATTCCCGCACTGTCGTAACCTCGATATTCAAGACGATGTAAACCTTTGATTAATATAGAATAAGCATTTTTACTGCCAATGTAACCTACAATACCACACATATAAATTCACCTTAAAATTAATAAGTTACAAAAGTAAATATATTTTTTCATTATCAACGCTTTTTATCATAAATGAATACAAAAGGAAACAAAATAACCCCGAATTATAGGTTTTCATTGCTTAAAATCCTACCTTTGCACAAAATTTTAAGCAGTAGGTATATGAAAACAGTTTTAAGCGGCATTCGCCCGACAGGCAATTTACATTTGGGAAATTATTACGGTGCAATGATTAACTTCTTGAAAATGCAGGAGGAAAACAGATGTTTTTTCTTTATCGCCGATTGGCATTCCCTGACTACCCATCCTGATCCTAAACTATTGCATGTCAATGTAAAAAATATCCTTTCAGAATATTTGGCCTGCGGATTAGACCCGGAAAAGGCAACGATATACATCCAAAGTGATATTCCGGAAATCGCCGAATTGTATCTTTTGTTGAATATGCACGCTTATCTGGGTGAATTGGAAAAAACCGTTTCGTTCAAAGAAAAAGCGCGGCAAAACCCCGATAATGTGAACGCCGGCTTATTGACCTATCCCGTCTTGATGGCAACCGATATTTTGGTACACAACGCCGATTATGTGCCGGTGGGCAAAGACCAGGAGCAGCATCTGGAGATGACCCGCAATTATGCCAAACGGTTCAATTACAAGTACGGAGTCGATTATTTCAAAGAACCGGCGGCGTATAATTTCGGACAGGAATTGATCAAAATTCCCGGATTGGACGGGAGCGGCAAAATGGGCAAATCGGAAGGCAACGCCATTTACCTGATTGACGAACCCAAAACAATCGAGAAAAAAGTCAAAGGCGCTTTGACCGATAACGGCCCCGAAGGTCCGAACACACCCAAACCGGATTACATCGAAAACCTGTTTACCATCCTGAAAGTGGTTTCCACACCCGAAGTGGTCGCCTATTACGATAATCTTTGGAATACCGGTGAAACGAAATGGTACGGCAATCTGAAAAAGCAACTGGCTGAAGATATTATTAAAGTAACTACACCGATTCGTGAACGAATCAACGACATCAAAAACGACGAGGCTTATTTACGCAAGGTAACGAAAGAAGGTGCGGAAAAAGCGCGGGAAAGTGCAGGAAAAACCTTGCGGGAAGTGCGCGAAATCATGGGTTTCAAATCGTTCTGAAAATGAATCCGATTGCCCGTATCCGTTTGGCGAGCCACCAACTTTCCGGAACGCATTGTAAAACGCCGGAAGCCGTCGTTTCGTGGACGGGCGCCATGCAAGCTCAAGATTACAATATGGTGAAATGGGCGATTGGCGTACGCCTGCCGGGATATACAGAGAAGCAGATAGAAGAAGCCTTTAACCAAGGGAAGATTCTGCGTACCCACGTATTGCGCCCGACTTGGCATTTTGTATCGCCGGAAAACATCCGGTGGATGCTGTCGTTGACGGCAGAAAAAATCAAAGCCTCTTCCCGTTACAGAGACCTCTATTTAGAAATTACGGAAGAACTTTACAGTAAAAGCAACCGGATTATCCAAAAAGCATTGGAAGGCAACCGGCATCTGACAAGGGAAGCCATCGGCAAGGAACTGGAAAAAGAAAAAATTACCGTTAATTCCGCACGACTGGTGCATTTCGGGATGCGAGCGGAGTTAGAAGGCATTGTGTGCAGTGGCGCTTTACAGGGAAAAACGCATACTTATGCTTTGTTAGACGAGCGAGCGCCTGCAACCAAGCCCTTGCATCGGGAAGAAGCATTGGCAAAACTCGCCCAACTCTATTTTCAAAGTCACAGTCCGGCTACTCTGCCCGATTTTACGTGGTGGTCGGGTTTATCCCTGACCGAAGCGAGAAAAGGATTAGAGGCAATAAAATCCGGATTTGTGGCGGAAAAAATCAATGGGCAAACGTATTGGATTAACAACGATTTTCGTCATGCTCCGGATCCGGAAAATTTCTGCCGGTTGTTGCCCGCTTTTGATGAATATTTAGTCAGCTACAAAGACCGAAAAGCCGTTCTGCTTTCGGAACATCACCGCAAAGCCATTTCGAGCAATGGTATTTTCCGTCCGGTGATTATGGTCAACGGACAAGTTGTGGGCTTATGGAAAAAAACAAGCAACAAGAAAAATCCTGTAATATCTGAGTTTTTTGAAGGAACGGATGTTCTATTGAAAAGTGTTTTGGATGAAGCTGTTGAAGCTTTCAAAGCATTTTAAAATAATTTTTTATATTCATAACCACAAAAATATTTTTATGATTGAAAGAAATTTATACATAGAGCAACTTAAACCTTTTATCGACAAGCCGCAGATTAAAATGCTAATAAATATCCTATTCATTGGTGAGATTTTTTTGAAAATAGAAGCGACAGTGTCATTAAATTCCAAAATAATCGCGGTAAAAATCCAAAGTTTCATCAATCTCTTGTTGATTAGCCGTTTGGTTGATTTCAATTTCGCCGATTTCTTTCAATAAAGTGAAATTGATAGCAGCCGTTTCATTCTTTTTGTCGTGTAGCATCAATTCGTAAAGTCGTTGATAATGAATGCAATCAAAAGCAAAAACGCCGTAATTTTCTTTCACAAAACGTGCGATTTGCGTTAAAACCGTTTTGTCAAATCCTAATTTTGTGAATGACAAATAGAGTTCGCAAACCAAACCATACGCCACCGCATAGCCGTGAGGAATGGGGCGATTTTGTTCGTGCGAGAGGCTTTCAAAGGCGTGTCCGAACGTGTGTCCGAGATTTAATGCCTTGCGGATGCCTTGTTCGGTCGGGTCTTGTTCCACGATGCGTTCCTTGACCAACACCGATTCAAACAACAAATTGTTTAATTTTGCATAATCAATTTTTCCCAAATCGAAACGCAATAATTCATTCAACGAATCCCATGTAGAGACGCAATGCATTGCGTCTCTACCGCACAATAATGCATGTTTCAGCATTTCGGCATAGCCGGAAAACAAATTTGTGTGATCCAATGTTTGGAAGAAATTAGAATCAATCAGTACGGCAACAGCGGGAGCAAAAGCGCCGATTTCATTTTTCAATCCGTTGAAATTGATGCCGGTTTTTCCACCCACCGCAGCATCGACCGCACCGAGTAAAGTAGTAGGAATATTGACAAACCGGATGCCCCGTTTGAAAGCAGAAGCAGCAAATCCACCGAGGTCGGTCAGCATACCGCCACCGAGATTAATTAACAAAGATTTGCGATTGGCGCCGTTTTGTGAAAGAAATTCCCAAACAGAAGACAAAGTTTGCAAGTCTTTATGTTCGTCTCCGTCCGGGATACGGAATTTTTTCGCCCTTCGGATTTCGGGAATTATTTCCAAACGAGGCAGACAAAACCGTTCGGTATTTTTGTCTGTCAGAACAAATAAGCCATCAAATTGCAAATTACTCAGCAAATCCGGCAAATCCTTTGTAATATCAGTGCAGCGGATAATTTGTTGTTTCATTCAAAAAAGATTAAACAATTATCCTGCAAAAATAATAAAAAAGCCGTCAAGTCTTTGTCAATTCCAAAACTTTTTCTACCTTTGCACCCGTCTAACGGCAAAATGCCCAGATGGCGGAATCGGTAGACGCGCTGGTCTCAAACACCAGTGGATTCACTTCCATGCCGGTTCGACCCCGGCTCTGGGTACAGAGAAAAGAAAAGCCTAATTGATAATCAGTCAGTTAGGTTTTTTCTTTTAAGGATTTGTTCCCAAATTGTTCCCAAAGAACCTATGTAAATCCACTCAATTTATCTGAATTACTACAAGGACAATGAAATGACAGAAGGCGATAATCCGTTTGTCGGCATTATTCTTTGCGGAGATAAAAATGAAACGTTAGTAAAATACGCCACAAGTGCGGATAATCAATTATTTGTTTCTCAATACCTTGTTAAATTGCCGGAAAAGAAAGTGCTGGAGAATTTTATGAAAAGGGAGTTGAATCAGTGATTCTATATAGACGATTTGCCATGTATGATTAATGTTTCGGCGATTTTTGGGTTAAAATTTATTCTCTGAACAGCCCTGTTTTAGAATGTCGTACAACGTGTTGGCGGCTTTATGCTGTGCTTGCTTTCACTAATGTTTGTGCGGGCGATAAACTTGCAAATTATCACAAATGTTTCTGCGGGCTACGGCAAGCATAGCAAAAAACCGCGTGTTGTAGGCAGGTTTTTATCTATCTATCAAATAATTATGCATCTAACAATCTTTGATAGCATTTACTTTGTTTCTATTATCATTTCTATCTCTTTTCCTTGACATTCTGCTTTTACATTTAGTATGCCATTTTCGTCAACTTCCACAAAAATATTGATTGATGTTCCTTTTGGAACTGGATAACCCCATTCTATCTTTTTATTTATGATGGAGTTACCTTTGTTTAATTCTTCCCATTCTTTATTAGAATCATTTTCAAGAATTTCAATACCAACACTATTTTGATTTTCATCTCTTGTACACAGAGGATGGGGTTTTCGAGAAATGGGGATACTGTCATTTTTGTAGATAAAATTAAAAATCATTGCTGGCTCATTTGGAATCGCACGATTATGAGTTCTTGTTCCATAAGATTTAGATAACTTATTATTTTTCAATTGAGGAACATTTGTAATATTTCCTGCTTTACCTGAAATGATATTATGTGCGTGGATTGCCGCTCCTTTGGCAACGGCCAAATCGGGTTCTACTAATTTTGGTTCTTTATTAAATTTCCTCTTTAGCATATTCAAAACCATCGGCATTCTCGAAGAACCGCCAACCATTACAATTTCATCAATATCACTATATTGTATTTTTGCAGATTGAATGGCTCTATCTATAATTTGTTCAGTTTTATTCAACAACGATTTTGTTTCTCCTTCAAGGTCGGCTCGTTGAATCATAGGGGTATATCGCTGTCCATTGTATATAAATGACAACATTGCACTCTGAGTAGTAGTAAGCGAAATTTTACATTTTTCAGCTTCTAATAAAAGTTGACTACCATCTGGAGTTTCTTCAATGTCCTCAATTTTTCTATCAATCCCACTTTCAGAAAGAGCCATATTAGCAAGTACTCTGTCCCAATCAACACCTCCCAACAGTTTATCGCCATCAAAACATTCAACATTTACATCTTTCCCTTGTTTTTTTATAATACTTACATCAAAAGTTCCACCTCCCAAATCGTAAGTCAAAAATGTTTTGTTCCCTATTTGTTTGGCTGAATACGATAATGCTGCAGCAACAGGTTCGTTTATGAGTTCAAGAACTTCAATTCCAGCCTCTTTTCCAGCCTCCATTGTACGACGACGTTCCAAATCACCAAAATAGGCAGGTATGGTTATCACCGCTTTTGTGACTGGTGGCAAATTGTCGTTTTTCAATTTTGTATTGGCATCTGCCACCATTTTTTTTAAAATATTCGAAGAAACATTGATAGGAGATAGTTGAGTATTTCCTATTTTCCTTTTATAATTTGTGTTAGGCATTTCTCTTTTAATAAAGGCAACCGTATTTTCCGGTTTTACTCCAAACCAACTTTCTTTTGCGACATTGCCCACTATTACATCATTAGTTGCCGTATCATAATACACCACTGAAGGCGTTGTTTGTTTGCCTTCAAAGTTTGGTAACACTTCCGCTTGCTCGAATTTGTCTATACGAGCAATACACGATTGGGTTGTCCCTAAATCTATTCCGTAAACTGTCTCCATATTATTTTATTTCTGTTTTTTTTTGTTAATAATTCCTTGTATTCAAACACTTTAACTTCTTCTTTGCGGATTATTTCTTTTCTTGAATTGCTAATATTCCAAATATAGCCCGAATGAATACTTTCGGCTATCTTGTTGTGCAATTCTTTATTTTGTGTTTCTTCCATTTCTATGATTTTATGTAGAGTATAGTCAAATGTGTCTTGTTTTTGGCTTTTATAAATTGATATGCCGCGATTTAATAATTTTCCATTAGAAAATTCGATATGGGCGTTCAGTTCTTTTTCAAAATAAGGAAGTTTTTCAAGATAATCGGTTTTCTTTTCTGCAACCGAAGATATGCGTTTAGCATCATCTGTTATTTCAATAATGTCTGATATTATTGGCAAAAATAAATCGGAATAAAAATTACCTCGTAACTTTTGAATTTCTTGATATTGTTTGTTATTCAATTCGTTTTGATGTTCATTATTAGCAATAGATTCAAGAATTTCTTGGTGATTTTTTTGTAAAACTGCCTCATTATTTTTGGGAATATTCCGCTTAATATCTTCAACACTATTTTGAATTTGTTGTTGAAGATGTTTGTAAAGTTCATTCAATCCGGATTTAAATTCCTGATACTGTAAATTTTGTCTCTGATTTTCAAAACAACTTGTCATTGATTGTTTGAAATTATTCAGCATATCGCCAATGCTGTTTTGCAACTGATTGTTTTGCAATAATTTATTTTTAATTTCATTTAATTGTTTTGTTATTTCAGAAAAATCAGGTTCCGATTTTTCTTGTATCTTCGTTTTATTAGGCAAAATTTTGAGAGAAATTTCTTTTGGTGTTTCTTGTGTTACAAAATCTTCTTCTTCTGAAACTTTATTTTTGATTGTAAAAATGTCTTGTTGATTTAATACAACAAACCTTTTTGTGCCACATTTTGGGCAATAGTTAAAATCTTTCTTGAGGTTGATACCGCATTTTTGACATTTTTTTGCAAAATCTTTGTCGTCTTCATTGGAAAATAAGCCCATAATAATATTTTTATTTAGTTAATACTAATGTTATTTTTTTGTTACCTGCTGCAATTTCATCGTTTGCATCAATAGTTTCCCAATTTGTACCAATTTTTTTTGTTGCATTTACATAGGTATTTTTGTTGCCAATACTTTTTATTTTGCAGGAATAAAGCGACCCATTGGGTAAATTGTAATGTATTTGTAAAGCAAAATGTTTGCCATCCAATTCACTGTCGTTAAAAACAAAATGTGTTTCGGTAGCGGGTCCCAGACGCCCAAAAGTATGTTCGCCAGCATTTAACACAATAATTTGGTGATTTTCGGTCAGAACACACAAGCGACGACTAACAGACAATGTTTGTGCGTTGTTAATCGGCTCTTTTTCTTTTGCATTAGCCAATTCTACTCGCATTTTTTCTATTTCTTCTTGTGTCTTCACAAGTTCATCTTTGGATTTTATAAAACGGTCGTAATTCTGTTTGTAAACCAACTTTTTTTCGTTGATAATTCTTTTTAGTTGTTCTGAAGACGAATCAAGAACAACAACTAACTCCCAACCACAATTTGGGCAATACTGACTATTGTCTTCGAGAGCCGTATTACATATTTGACATTGTTTACTCATACATTTATATTTTTAATTTGGAAAATCAAATTCCGTTATTGTTATTAAAGTTTCTGCCTGTATATTTTCAATATCTTCGCAATCTGCTATTCTTTGGTCTAAAGAACCTTTTGTAATGCCAAGTAATTCCTCTGCAAATCCTGCGTTTTTAAAATCTTTTCCTCTTGATTGTTGCGAAAACCATTGTAAAGCCTTTTTTTCACATCCTTCGGCGATATGGAGATTGTTATCTAATATCATTTTAAGATAAATCTGTAACAAATCTTCGTTTGAATAGTCATCAAAATCCACATAAAAATTAAATCTTCGAGTCAATCCAGGATTTCTCGTGATGAAATTATTTGTTTCGTCAGGATAACCAGCAATAACAAATGCCATTTTTCCGCTATATCTTTGGTCTGTCATAAGTCCAACAATGGTATTTATAGCATCTGCACCATAACCTCCTCCTGAACCGTAATTATCAACAAGTGAATAAATTTCATCAAAAAATAATACTTTCCCTACTGCATTAGAAAACAGTTCTTTCACCTTTTGCTCTGTCTCTCCTAAAAATTTGCCTGTAATATCTTCCTTTCTACATTCTACGACTTCTGTATCACTTAATAATCCGTATTCGCAAAGAATCTCTCCTAAAAGCCGAGCAACAGTAGTTTTACCTGTTCCGGGATTGCCTCTAAATACAAAATTCAGTTTATAATTTGTATTTATAAGACCTAATTTTTCTTCTCTAATCTTGTCTGCTTTTATTGTTTTTAGAATATTTTCGAGGGAATTTTTCATTTGAGAAAGCCCTATCAATGAATTTAACTTTTTTAATCCCGAATATTCATCAGATTTTTTTGGTTTTACTCTGTTTTTATGTAGCATTGGAATATGTTTGGTATCAATTTCCGTATCTGTTGTATTATAAAACTCATCTCGTATTTCCTGCAATAGATTTTCAACTTCACCTGCATTTCCCCAATTAGCATTACGCAGATTGTGCTTTGTTCGTAGAATGTCTCCAATCATTTTTTTTGCAGCATCCGCAACCTGATAATCTTTTAGTTGATTTTCTGCAATTTGAATTAACACCTCTGGTGAATAGTCATTAAAAACAATATGATTGCTTGAAACAAAGCGTCTTGCAAAACCCTGATTCCCTTCTTTAATAAGTTTGTTAATATCATCTGTATAGCCGGCAATAATAACCATAGAGTCGGTATTATTTTCCATAAATTGGATTAGTATTTCTATAGCTTCTTTTCCAAATCCATTTTGATTGTCATTGCCATCTAACAAACCATAAGCCTCGTCTATGAAAAGTACGCCTCCTTTTGCTTCGTCGCATTTTTGCTGTGCTTTTATTCGAGTTCCCCCAAAGTGTTCTGCTATTAAATCACTTACTTTTACTTCAACGCAATGTCCTATTTCTAAAATGCCTTCTTCTCGTAATATTTCTGCGAAAAGTTTAGCCACAGTTGTTTTACCTGTTCCCGGATTACCCTTAAAAGCCAAGTGCGGACGGTCTTTTGCAGGTGTTTTTAAATTTTTGTTTCTTTTAATTGAGGTTATTCTTCTTTGCAATTGTTCTATAATCGAATCAATGCCCTTTAATGATTTTAGTTTATCCCAAGTGTTTGTTGTATCTATTTTAGTTATGTAATCTTGTAAATTAAGAGCAAGAATATCCTTATTTGTTTTTCTTTCTTGCCTTAATCTCAGTAATATTTTATCGAATGGCACAGAACTAAACAACAATAAATTGTTAGTTAATCTTTCTCTGTTTAGTAAATTCCGTATTTCGTTTTGTTCTGGTAAATCTATGAAAAAAGTATTATCTTTCAATTTTTCTTTTCCCACAAATTGCTGTTTAAAATCATTACTGAAAAAGAAAAATTGCTGTTTCATTGGGTCGTCAAAGGAAGAAATTAACGACTGTTTGTCTTTGTAATTATAAATCACAAAGATTTTGTCGGAAGATTTGTTTTTTACATAATTATTTTTCAATTCACTGAAAAAATCAGTATAGGTATCTTTATCTCCTTTGGGAAAAGTATGGCTTTCAGGATTTTTGATAATAAATGCAACTTTTTTATTCGGCTTGTTCGAATTATGAGCAAAAAGTTTTTTTAAGCAATCCAATTCTCCTGTGTCTTTACTTGTTCTGTAAAATTTATCTCTATCGTATCCTGTCTCAGAAACAAGTTGTATTGATTGATGCAAAGGATTGCCGGAAATATTTTTTTCTGCATTTTTTTCTGCATTATTTAAACGAGTTTGTTTGAATGGACTTTTTAACTTACCTACATATTTATTGGGTTGTACATTCTCTTTTGCGTACTTTAAGTCAAGAAATTCAATTAAATCTGCTTGAGAATACGAATGAACATTATTAGAATCGTAGAAAAGTACAGTATAACCTTCTGATTTTAAATACAAATGCAACTGTTGCCACAAATTATATTTTTTCAAATCAGAATCTATGAAAAACTCGCTATCCGTTATATTTCCGTAAATAGCGGTAAACAAGCTATTGTTGTTTTTTATGTCAATATCCGAAATCCTTTTTACTGCCATATCTTTTTATTTAGAAAGTCCTAATCTTCTTTTTGTTTCTTTACTAATTCCGGCTTTTGCCAATGCTATGGGGTCGGCTAATTCTACTTGTTTGTGGTCGCCTGTTCCTATAGGAGTATTAAAATTGCCCATATTTATACCGGCATTTCGTTCTAAAATTGTCTTTATTTCATTTAGTGATGCTCTGAAATCTCCGTCTGTTCTTTGTATTTCATCATTTCGCTGAAAAATTACCTGAGTACAATTATCTTCATTTGTATTAATAACAAAAGTAACTTCAGAATCTCCATTTACTAATGTAGCAAAGACACCTTCTCTTTGGTCTTCGGGAATATCTCCTCCTAAATAATTATGACAGTCATTGCGGTCATTATCTAATTTTAATTCCCAGCCTTGATTTAACATTGCATTAATTATTTCATCGCTTATTGCGGCTCTGTGTTCTGAAGCCAAACCTTTTTTCAACGCTTCAACAACAAGTTCGCTTTGTTCTTGCTTTATTTGTGAAATTCTGTCGGAAATGATTTGCAAACGATTCTTATCTAATTCAACATTGTCTTTGTTGTTGATTAATTCTTGGTCTAATTTTTTTACTTCTTGTTCCAACACCGAATATTTGCCATTTGTCCAAAAATCAACTTCCAACGAAACATCATTATTGTTTTCGTCTTTATATCTATTGCCATTTTCATCAGTTGGATAAGTTTTTCTATTTTCTGCCATTTCTTTTAATAAGGCACTTGCTTCTGTTAGAACTTTATTATGAATTGTTTCAAAAATAAATTTCTCTTTTGTTATTTCGTCTTCCAAATCCAACAATTTTGTAATTTCATTTCTTGCTTCCGCCTGTTTTGCCTGTGAGCCATCGGAAGACGAAATAGTCGTGTTTAAACTTCTAATAATTTGCCCTAATTTTCCAGGAGCATATTTATTATGCAAAGTTTCATTTTGTATTCTTTCTGCCGTATCTTTTGCGAGAGATAGTAATTGACTTGCTCTTTTTTCGTTATCATTCTCTTGTTGATACAAATCTTGTAATAATTTTTTAACATTGTCAATTTGACCTTGTTGATTTTTAAATTGAATATTCACATTCTGTTCTAAATCTTTCACAAGTTGAGAAGTCCATCGTTTCTGTTCTAAATCCAGCATGATTCTTGCTTGCTTTTCTGCATTAATTTCGCTCTGCATTTTATTTTGCAAGTTGTTGATTTCTTGATTCAAGCGATTGTTCATTGCTTGTCTCTCTGCATTAATTCGAATTGTTGCTTCTTGTTGTGCAGCGAGACGTGCATTTGCCTCAGTGTGAGACAATTGTGTTCTCAAACTTTGAATTTCTCTATTTTGGCGGTTAATATAGTTTTCCGCTTGTGGAATCGTTGATATTTTAATTTCTTGGCTCATAATATTTTAAATTAAATTTGTTATTGATTTATTTGGAATTCCAATGATTTTTTTATAATTGTTAGCCACTATAACTTCTGCGTTTCTGTTGCTATTTTCAAAAACATCTTTATTCAGAATTAATTTGTTTGTCAAAAAATGTACTCGTTGATTTGAAGAGCCACGCAATCCTTTGTTATCATTCAACTCTTCAATATATATCCCATCTATCAATACATCAACTAATTGTAAAAAATCTTTCGCTTCGTCCCAATCCAAATCTTCTAAATCAAAACCGGTAAAAACAATGATATTCAATTCGGGTCGCTGTTCTTTGATGACTTTTAGCAACTTGTGTAGTTTTGACACTTGCAAAAATGGCTCACCACCGCTAATCGTAATCCCTTCAATAGATTTGTTTTTAATAATGGATTGCGCAAGTACATTTACGTCAACTAAAATATTTTCCTTTATGGCTTGTCCATACGGGGAAATGCAACCTTTGCACTTAAACGTACAACCTTGAACCCAAATAACAAAACGCAGTCCGGGACCAAGTGCTTTTGTTCCTTCGCACAAATCAAAAATATTCAGTATGTTATCGTTCTCTATTTTCATTGAATTATACATTCTTGCTTTTTGACTATCTCAAATAATGGCTGTTTTTCTCGGCTTTCAATTGTTTCTTTCAGTTTGTTTTCAATATAATTCAAACTGTTTTCAATATTTTCGTCTTCATTCCAATCGTCAATATTTTGCAATTCACCACATTTTTGAAAATCAAAAAATATCTGCAAATCTTCATTTATTTGCGTTGAATATTTTGTTTTTTCTTCTTCTTTTAATCTAAGCAATTGGGCAATTTCATTAATTCGTTCTTCTTTATTTTGCAATTTAATTTTTTGAACTACTTGCCTGTCTTTCAATATCTCAACAAGCGAATCGAATGAACTAAAATCCAACGTATCAATATATTCTACATCATTAAAAGTGGTTATTTTTATTTTCAAATTATCAAAATTGTCTTTTGTAGCATTCAACAAAAGTTTGCTGACTACACGATTATTCCCAATGCCAAAAGTGTTGTTTTCAAAAACTGAATCAGGAATTGCAATTCTCTTTGTCTTATTGCTTTTGTCGTTATTCCTTTTTACAGTCAATATTGTATTTCTTTCCGCCAAAACCCACAACTGTTGTTCTGTATTGAACGATTCTGTTTTTGGTATTGATATTATTTCAAATGTGTACATATTTTAATTTTTAACATTTCGTAATTTTTTATTACAAAATTGAAACAAAATAATTAATTCAACTTTCATAAGGATACATCAATAAATAAATATAACAAATAATTTTGTAATTGCAGAAAAAGCATTATCTTTGTTGTCTCAAACATTAGATAACACATGGACGCGGAGATAATCAAAAAGAAAATAGCGACAATGTTGCCTGTTTTGGACGAAAAACAAACTCGCTTATACCTTGCAAGTGAAGCACAAAGCATTGGTTGGGGAGGTCAGAGTAAGATAGCCGCTTTGTCC
>BNTV01000005.1 GCA_025996865.1 Bacteroidia bacterium | reverse complement strand
TTTTTGCCTGTTAAAAAATATCACTGCGCTAAAGCCCCCTTTAGGGGGTGGGGGGTCATGTTCCCAATTCCAATTGATTCTTCACCAAGGTATAATACGCTCCCTTTTTCTCCGTCAATTCCTTGTGCGTTCCTTCCTCTACGATTTTCCCTTTATCCAATACGATAATCTTGTCGGCGTTTTGTACGGTGCTCAACCGGTGTGCTACCACGACCACCGTTTTGCCTTCGTAAAACGATTTCAGATTGTCCATGATTATTTTTTCGTTGTTTGCATCGAGCGCATTGGTCGCTTCGTCGAAAAACAGGAACTCCGGGTTTTTATAGACGGCTCTGGCAATTAACAGCCTTTGCCGTTGACCTTGACTGATACCGTTGCCTTCCATTCCGATTTTCGTGTTGTATTTCAAGGGTAAGCCTTCGATAAATTCGCGGATGTTGGCCGTTTCTACGGCATGAAGGAGTTTCCGTTTGTCGATGTTCTCTTCGCCCACGGCAATGTTGCCGGCAATCGTATCGGAAAAGATAAAGCCGTCCTGCATTACCGCTCCGGATTTCTGTCGCCAGTGGTGAGGATTGATTTCTTGCAGATTGGTATTGCCCAATTTGATTTCTCCTTTTAACGGCGCATAGAAACCAAGCAGCAGTTTGATGATGGTCGTTTTTCCGCTGCCGCTGGCTCCGACTATGGCGGTTATCTTGTTTTGCGGAATTTCGAGATTCAGGTTTTCCAATACATAATCCCGTTCTGCGCCGTCGTAACTGAAACAGATGTTTTCTAATTTTAAATCTTTGTTTTCCGGCAGGGTGTTCAGTTTGTCTTCAACCGTTTGTTCTTCATCTTCCCTGTTATGAATTTCATTCAGCCGTTCCAGACTGATTTTGGCATCCTGCAGGGACTGGGCAAAACCGATGACCTGACCGATTGGTCCGGAGAGTTGTCCGATAATGTAACTGATCGACATCATCATACCCAACGTGATATTCCCTTCCACTACGGCTTTGGCCGACAAATAAGAAATAAATAAAGAGGTGGTTTGATTGAAGAATATGGAACCGATTTGCTGGTATTGTCCGAGGGCTGTTCCCTGAATACTGATTTTGAACAGTTTGACCTGTATCCGTTCCCATTTCCAACGTTGTTGCCGCTCGCAATTATTCAGTTTGATTTCTTGCATTCCGGTAACTAACTGTACGAGGTTGCTTTGATTGGCTGACGATTGGGTAAAGCGTTTGTAGTCCAATTTTTTCCGGTAACGCATGAACGACAGTATCCATGTTACATACAGGGCGTTTCCCGCGACGAATACGGCTAATATGGATAAATTGTAGTAAGCAAGGATAAAGGCGAAAATAAAGAAATTGAAAAAAGAGAACAAAGTAGATAAGGTTGTTCCGGTCATGAAATTTTTAATCCGGTCGTGGTCGCCGATGCGTTGCATGATATCGCCGACGTTTTTGGCATCAAAGAAACGCAGAGGCAATTTCATCAGCTTTGTTAAAAAATCCGAGATGAGGGAAATACTGATTCGGGTGTTCATGTGGAGGGTTATCCAGCTCTGAATGAAATTGACCGCCATTTGGGTGATGGACAGTACCAACTGGGCAATCAGAATGAGGGTAATGAAATTCAGGTTGTTGTTGCCGATTCCCTGATCGACGACCGCCTGGGTGAGGAAAGGCAGAATCATGGCAAAGACGCTGCCGATCAACATGCCGGTTATCAACTGGAAAATCTGCGATTTGTACGGAAACAGGTAGCGGACATAATAACCGAGGTTTTTTTCCTGTTTTTCCTTGTCATCCGACAGGGTATAAAATTCAGGGGTGGGTTCCAGGAGCAGGGCGGTTCCCTTGTCTTCTCCCTGCGATTTGGTACTAATCCAGCATTTGAGAAACCCGGCCTTGTTCATGGTGTATTTTTCTCCGGCGGGATCGGCGATTTTTATGGCATAATCGTCTTTTTTCTTCTTTATATCATAGCAAACTACGAAATGGCATTGGTTCCAATGGAGAATACAGGGGAAATTTCCATCACCGGCCAACTGTTCAAAACCGATTTTTACCCCGACTGTGTGAAAGCCGATGCTTTCGGCTGCGTCGCTGATGCCGAGCATACTCACGCCTTCGCGGGTAATAAACGACTTTTCCCGCAAGGTTTGCAGGGTGTAGTTGCGACCGTAGTGCTTGGCGATCATGCGCAGGCAGGTTGGACCGCAGTCCATACCGTCCAATTGGGTATAATGGGGAAAATGTTTTCTCATATAGGGTTGCTTATCCTATTTTCAAGTATTATTACAGGATTTAATCTGCAAGCTGTTCAAACCATGACCCCAGGAAATAATGCAATGCAAATGCTTTTTCCACTTTGTCTTCGATGTCTTTCGTTGCATTCCCAAGTATAATTTTCCGGGTTTCATCAACCGTCAATGGAGCGACCAATTCTGCCGGTAAGAGCGTAACGGTTTCCTTTTCCCGATAATTCTTGTAAATCCGGGTAAACATGAAAGGCCCCGTGCCTTCCATCACATAAAGTCCCTTGTAACGTACATCAATAAGCCCATTCTTGTCTGTGAACATTTCGTCGATAATCACCTTGAAAAAGTCATGCCCCGGAACGGATGCCATCAGCGCATTCCCGATGATCATATCCCTGTTATGAAGAATTGCATTGTCGTCCGGTTCCATCCCCAGACAACAGGTGGAGTCGCCCAGCAAACTGTCCATCGGCTCGAAACATTCATAATCCATGTCGGCATACAGTCCTCCGTAATGATACAGGATAAAGCATCGAATGGCGTCCCATCTCAATACCGGAAAGGGGAATGCATTGTATGCCGGAATATATTCCGGAAACTCCGCCTGCATAAATTCCTCTATCGCCTGTTTATCCCAAAAACGATACTCCCAATCCGGATGACAGGCTTTCCATGTTTCGGACACTTGGATTAAATGGTCGGGAGGCCCAGCCGGATCCTCATACACCTGATGAATGATGCGGGGAATCTTTAAGGATTGTTGCCGGTTATTCTTCAAAAGCAGCTCTTTCATAAACAGAAAGCCCGCATCCAAAAGGGATGGCTCAGGCTGTTTGATTTCAATTGTTCGAACAATGGCCATGTTTTTATGTCCGGGTCATAGTCTTTCCATACCCTGCGCGGACCGTCTGCGGCAATATATAACCGCTGCGGCTGCGCTTTTCTTATTTGGGAAAAAACCTGCCGGCTGAGTTCCGGGCGGTTAAACACCAGAAACAAAACAGGTGTATCGGTGTCGTACTTTAAGCTGTTTTTTGTATCATCCATAACATATAATTTAATGCATAAAAATCTAATATATTTTTGTTCTCCCGATGTGAAATTTTTCAGGAATTTGTTTGGATAAATCTACCGGTTCGGAAAATTTTCGTTTAAACCGCACTAAATGATAAAGCATTGCCTCATATTCTTTCCGGTAAATCAATGTTCCTTTATCCCAGAGCATATTGCCGGCAAAACCTTCTATGATTTGAAATTCAAAATAAGCTTTTATTTGTCTCGTTTCTTGAAGACGGCGCACAACATGGGTCATACTTTCCACTTCGGTTTTTATTTTGCTGTAATGCAGTCCTTTTTCAAAAGCCTTGAAGGCAAAATTGGTTTCATCGAAAAAGAAGTTGCGTTCTTCTGTAAAAACTTTGCGATAATCTTTGCTTTGCTTGAATAATTCCCGCATAGTCGGATTATTCCGGTACAAGGCAAAACATCCGGTCAGATAGTCGTGACGGGCGCTGATTACATCGTATTTGTTCAGCAATTCTTCCGTCATAAAAGCGCAGATATTGCCGAAGATAACATCTGTATCGCAATAACCCCATAAATCATAGTTCTTTATCCAATTTTCAAAAATCAATCCGTAAGCCGGTTTGAAATCGCAAAGCTTGTAGCCGGATTCGATTGTTACGTTAAAATCTAAAGCATTAGAGAGGCATCGGTTTTAAATTGCTCAATAGAATACGGAATCAAATGTACATTGGGCGGCACATTCGATAATTCCTCTTTGTTGTCGGTAAAGATGAAAAAATCAATACTCGGATTATACCGGCAAGACTGGAGGAAATATGGGAAATACCAAGGTAAATTTCCCATATAGGCTATGATAAAAACAATGCTCATAATGATTCAATATTTTGTATCCAATATTTTCTAACTCAGTCCGGTAGCATAATAGTTCAAGGACAAGTTTATGAAATAATCGTCCGCCTTCAAATCTATATTTGCAAAAATATTGGCGGTTATGAAATTGTCTATTTCGACTAAAATATCATCGTCTTCTTCCTGTATGTAATTGTTTTTCAACAAATACATAACGCTTATTGCAATGCCGGAAATACCTTTTTCAATGGACAAAGAAATATTTTCGTTGATTTCGTCCATCACTTCATTTACTATTTCTTCGGCATATAACCGGATATTTTCGTTGGAAAAGATGCGTGCATATTTATACAAAAAGACAGCGATGCCCATTTTTCCGTTCATCCATCCGATTTCTTTGGTAAAACTGCCGTATTGAGCCAGCAAATTGGCATTTTGATGTACGTAACCGTCTATGTAAGATGCTTTATTTTTCATATTAGTCTTTATTTTCTATTTTTATACCCCAATTCTTCTTGCCGGTATTTGCTGTCAATTTTCCGGAACAAACATTTCTATGGGATTTATTAATGTTCTTGAAATGCATCTCTTCCCAAGTCAATGTAGAATTTGAATTGCAAATACTTTCTTCTTTAGGATTATAAATGGCTCTATTATATCGAGTATCAGGATTTAGAATATATTGAATACCGGTCTTTGACAAACGCAGTAACAAATCCGAATCTTGATAAGCCATTGGTTCCAATGTTTCATCATATCCGCCAACGCTTAAAAAATTATCTTTGCTAAGACTTATTCTGCCATAACTCCCGTCAAGCATCTCTGCCAATTGATGAAATACAATGCCATTACCTTGTTTGACAAACTGCTGTATTACAAATTTACCGCCATTGCGCCCAGTATAATTATCGCAATCCAAATTAACTACTATTTTATGATGCGCTAATAAATGCGCTGTATTTTTAGCGATGGATGCGTGCCAAAAAGGAAGTCCTTCCGTATAATAATACTTCAAGTATCCGGTTGAAATATCTTCTTTGAAATTATCCTTTATCCAGTCCTGTAATCCGTCCGTACTTCCAAAGTCCACCAACACAAATTCTATTAAATGCTGAAACATCCGGTTATCGTCCAAATTCTTTTGAAGTGTCTGACTAATCTGGTGGAACCTGTTTTTGCAGGTAATGCAGAAGGATAAATTGGGGATGTTTATGATGGGATTTTTCATGAAAATGGAACTATTTCAAGGTGTTCTTATTTCAATTTTGCTATTGCCACAATCGGATTATCATCTTCTTTCAAATCTTTCAAAATCGCTTTGACATCATCGGGGGCATCTTCTTTGTTTTGAAACGCTTCCATAAACTCATCCAGTTGGTAATAGCTTACCATTTCGCCGTGAGCGTTTATATATTTTGGCCAAAAGGGAAGTCCGCCGTCTATGTCATTCTTAAATCCCAATTTTCCTTTTTGGGCTTGTTTCAAAAATGTCAATTCGCTCGTTTTCTTATTGTAAACGGCACAGATATTAGAAAGCGTAATAGTCATACCGTTTGAATAACTTTCATACGGTTCAGGAGTCAATCCGGAAGCTCTAAATTCAAAGAAAAAGAAGTCGGAAAATTCTTCCATATTCAGTAGGGAAATCACTTTTTCTTTACTGTAACTGTCATTTTTATAATTGCCGAAATTAATAGGTATATATTCCATTTTCAGGTTTTTATCAATTACATGAATGGTGTCTTGATAGGGATTATAATGAATAATCTTATCGCCGCGCCTATACATAACAACGTTTGTTTCCGGCACCTGCAATCCATGTCCTAAAATAGCGCCCATTTCTCCCCAATCAAACTCAAACGAACTGTTTGCAGGTACGTCCAATATCACTCGTAGAGAATCTTTTACTAACATAAGTTTTGATAAGGGTGTTCCGACAAAATTAATGTCAATAGCAAAAACGGTGGGATTAACATATATAACCCGGAAAGGACTTTCTATAACAGTAGTGTCGGTTTCGTAAAATTTACTAAAATTGAATTTCCGGATAAAATTACCTTCCGGATTATAAAAATAGGTATCTCTTCTATATGGATGTATCAGTATTTCGTCATGTCCCGGCAGATAATCAAACCATTTCAGTTTATTATATTCTCCCGGCCCTTGTCCGATTTGTCCGATTTTTTGTTTGAAAGAGCCATCTTCATTAAACGTATAAACATATTTTTCTTGATTATCCGATATCATAAACAAGCCGTCTTCATAGATAATTTGATTAAAAACAGCTAATAAATTTTCGTCTGAACTATTTAGTTTCACATACCGGATAGAAGAAGCAAAATCGCTTAAATTGAGTGAGTTTACGCTTCTTATTCCGTTGCTTAAATCAATCATAGCCGCTTCTGTATTTCTATGATTAGGTTGACAACCGAAGAAAAGAGAAAATCCAGTGATGAAATACATCATTGAAAGAAAATGGCGTTTAATTGTAATCATGGCTTTAATTTATTCCTAACTTTTCAATTTTAATTACAGCAAGCATTAGGCAAACAACAATTAACTGCAAAACCCCTGTTAGCTAAATTCTGACCATCTTGCAATGTGGCACAAGCTGCATTGCCATTTCCGGTAATTAAACATGGTGTTTCAATCTCGAAAATATCTTTTTCTTTATCTTTCACCCTTACTCCTGCATTGTCAATTCCATAATTCGACAACATTTTGGAAATGCCGAACAGGTTGTATTTGTGCGGATGCTCGTTGAAATACCGGTTGGAAAAATCCCATGTATATATTTCACACCCAACAGTTCGAGAAATGATATGAAAACATTGTCACTTTTGACTTGCATAGCGATTTAATGTATAAAAAAGATTTTCTCATGATATAAAAATTATTTCTGCAATATTAATGAAAAGCGATTAATGAAATGATTAAAATTTCGATTAAGAGATGAAAAAACATTTTTTTTTGTGAAAATATTTTTTACCCGGGCAATGGGCGGTATGGAATATGACCAAAATTAGCGAAATATCTTCCGTGATAATGTCCGCTTGCCCCTGCATGTTGGGTAAATCGCGCAAAATACCATACTTATAGGCTAATAGATATTGGTAACTCCGTTGATAACTTTGTATTCCGGACGGAATATTTACCAATCGATAAGTCCATTTTCCGCTTTGGCAAACAAAAGAATAACGCATGAGTTCCGGACAAGTTTTCGATTTTGTTTCCAATTCTTGGTTTATTTTATCTAATAATTCATTTAACAAGCTCATAACCAAGGCTTTTATTTTTGTGTTTTGATTAATAAGGAATCTGTACGACAGTCCACGTAAAAGATTGGTTTTTGTCTGCGGAAATGAAATACGGGATAAAGTGAACCGGTTTGTTGTGGAAAAATACCCCGAAAAAACAGGTGTATAGGTATGGAAACGATTAACGAACTTAGTCGTGGAATCTCCGAATTAGGGTTTATGGCCGTCACCTCAGCGGCCTACCTGCAACCTGAATTTTTTACCCCATGTAATAAATTGCATGCGGGTCATTTAATGTTTTAATCCGAGAGCGTATAGACATATATAGGATCATCTTCCCTTGGATTAGATAAATACAAACGCTTATTCTTTTCATCTACGACAAATCGTCCAAAATGATCCAATCTGAATTTGCGAATAGGATTTCCATCCCAATCATATTGTTCAATATAACAATTGGAGGTTTCTTCCTTCCAAGTCTCTGAGGGTTTTCGCCCGGAATATATAAAATAAATATAATCGGATTGTCCGCATACGCCAAAATAATGTGTCACATTCAAATCCAAACCGTCTGCTACATGCAAAGTTGCTTCATCAAACTCACTTTGTTTGAAATTAATCGTTTTTACATTATTTGCATCTAAATCCATGAACGAAATTATTTTATAATACTTATAAGCATAAACCATTCGATTTTTACTTACATTTACTGCAAAATCTCCAATATAGGGTACCCATGAATCCAAATCCGGTTTCAAGTTCAAATTGTATATCTCTTTCGAATAAATTGAATCATTTGTTTTTATTGTGCGAAAAACACTTTTCCCATTGAATGACGATTCGACATACATAAACTCATCTTTTCCAACATTGACTAATGGCATTTCCGAACCGACACCGGAATCGGATAATTTAAAAGGATAACAGGTAATTTGATTATGATTATCTAAGGTATATAACTTTCTATTTGTTAATTCAAGAATATAACAAATAAGATTTTTATCCGTTGTCGGAACAAGGCGCGGAAATATAAATTCATCAGGACCATTGCCTCTTTTCCCTTTTTGAGCAACGAAACTCATTGCTTGCAATTGGAACAATACAAACGGGGGATCGCTATCATATTGAAATACCAATTTGTCCTCTTTTAATAACATTCCCGAAACCCGGGGATCCATCATAGAATCCGTGAATATACGTTCTCCCTTTAATTCTATCACTTTACCAAAAGCCGTTTTATCATTATAAATGACTTCTCCGGAATCCAATTTGGATTTTGTGTGGCAAGCGCTTAAAATAAAAACGCAACGCTTCTTTGTCCAATTTATCAACTTTAGATGAACTGACTATGCTGACATTCGTAATAGTTCCGTCTTTTTCTACAATCCCCGTGATCATAACGCGCCTTTTGTCATTTTTATCCCAGTCTTTATATTTATTATTTTTGATAAAATAATAAATAGCATCGGGTAATGCAGCTGTAGAATCAAGCATTGGGCCATCATAAACAGTCGTGTCTTCATCGGCATAGTATTTTTCGAAGTGATTGTTGATCGGACTAACGCCATAACAATCCGATTGTGAAAAATTACACAATAACCAAGCGCATAAAAAACTCATTACAAAAATTATCTCAGTGCAACCATCTATTTGCGGATTCCTTAAATTTTTTCGCCCTGAATTGCTGCCTGTTTATCTGCATTTTTCAAATATTCCGACGGTGACATGCCGTATTCTTCCTTGAAACACTCCCTGAAATATTTAATGTCGTTAAAACCGGTCATGTAGGCGGCTTCCGATATATTGTGCGAACCGGTCAGAAGGATTTGCAAACTGTTTTTGAGCCTGATTTTACGGATAAATTCGTTGGCTGAAATGCCGGTTAATCCCTTTACTTTACGATAAAAAGTGGAATGGCTCATTTTCATTTTCTCTGTCAGGAAAGCGATATCCATTTTATCCATGTTTAGATTTTCTTCGATAACAGTTGTCAGTTTGGCAAGAAATTCGTCATCCAGCTTACTCAATTTCACCGGTTTTTGATTTTTATCCGGAACCGGCTCTTTCGTATAAGCTGCGATTTGTTGCGCCAGTTTCTTTCTTGATTCCAACAGGTTGTGAATACGGCTCTGCAACAATTTGGCGCTGAAAGGTTTTGTCAGATATGAATCGGCTCCGCTTTCATAGCCATCTTCCTTGTCCTGAATGGTATCTTTGGCAGTTAACAGAATCACCGGTATATGGCTGGTGCGTATGTCTTCTTTCACGGCGCGGCAAAGTTCGATGCCGTCCATTACCGGCATCATAATATCGCTGACGATGATGTTCGGGATATGTTTCCGTGCGGCTTCCAGTCCTGTTTTCCCTTCCGATGCCGTAATTACCTTATAGTTAGGCGTAAGGGAAGTAGCAATGTAGTCGCGAATATCATCGTTGTCTTCTATTACAAGCAGTATCGGGTGAACATCTGCTTCTTCGTCGTTTTCTTCTTCAATGATTTCCGCGCGGGACAATTTTTTTCCTTCCTTGTGCAAAGCGTTCGGATACCTATTCTCTTTCAGGATAAGAAATTGGAATATTGTACCTTTTCCAAGTGTACTTTCCACGCGAATAATGCCTTCGTGCAAGTCGGTTAAGGATTTGACGAGCGCCAGTCCGATTCCCGTTCCCGAAACCTGATGCCTGTCTTTTGCCTGATAATAGCGGTCGAATATATGCGGAAGCGCTTCTGCGTCTATTCCGTAGCCGGTATCGGCAACTTCGATTTCAATGTACTTCTGCCCGCCTTCATCGGCGGTGCGAAGCGTGAGTTGTATTTCGCCTTCGGGGGTATATTTTACGGCATTCGACAACAAATTATTCAGAATAGTTGTAATCATGTCCGCATCGAAATAGAGTTCGGTATCTTTTGTTTCAATGTTTATATGAAATTTCACCTTTTCGTTTCGATTCATCTCCTTGTAGCGCAGTCCTGTTTCAGTAACCAAACTGCCTAAATTCTCTCTGCATACAGTTAGTTTACGGTTTTGCGTTTCCGTCTTTCTAAATTCAAGTATTTGGTTAATCAGGTTGAGCAGCCGCATGGCGCTACCGTGAATGATGTTAATTTTTTTGTTGTAACCGGCAGACAAGTTCTTATCATTCAACAAGTCTTCCAAAGGCCCTAAAATTAATGTAAGCGGTGTACGGAGTTCATGCGTGATATTGGTATAGAAACGCAAACGTTCATCATTGAGTTCCTGTTTGCTATGACTCTCTTTTCGTTCCAGTTCCAGCGAACTCTCCAAACGGAGTTTATGTTTATAGAAATATAGAAATGCATACACGCCCAACCCCAAAACAAGGGCATAGAAAAGTTTGGCATACCATGCAAACCAGAACGGAGTATGGATATGAATCAATACCGATGCAATGTGCGCCTCGTCCCATTCATGGTTTCTTAGCCGCGCTTTCACTTTGAATTTGTATTCGCCGTGAGGGATATTGCGAAAAGTTACCTGATTTTCACTGTGGATATTGTGCCATACATTTTCCAGTCCTTCAATGATGTAGGCATATTCCACCTGTCCGCTTTGCGAATAATCCGGTACGGAAAATGTAATGCGGAAAGAATTTTGATTGTATGGTAAATCAAGAACTCCATTTCTCGATGAAATCAAAAACTCCTCCTTGCGGCTCTCAATTTGCTTGCTGAAACCTTTACATTCCATAATTTGCACCGGAGCCACCTGCCGTTTTTCGGCAATGTCTTTCGGATTGAAATAGCAAACACCGCCCAAAGAGCCGAAATAAATCGTGCCGTCGGATGTGGAGCAAGCAGAACCGATTGTAAAATTTTCCATCGGAATACCGTCGCGATAATCGTAATTATCGAATTTTCGGCTGTTTTTGTTCCAGCAAGAAACCCCATTATCGGTGCTGAACCAGATATTTCCTGCATTGTCTTCCTGAATGGCGCGTACGTGGCTGTCTGCAAGTTCCTGTTTGTCATCATACAATTCAAATTGAGCCGGATTGGCGCTGTCGTTAAAATATCCGACGCCGTTGCGGGTGGCCGCCCAAATGCCTCCACTGCTGTCCATATATAAATGATTGATCGCGTTGGAACAAAATCCGGTTTCATTGTTAAGTTCAATCACTAACTTGTTGTCCTTATCAAAAACGAAGATGCCTTTTCCGAATGTTCCCACCCACAGTTTGCCTTGCCGGTCGCGGAGGATACTGTAGATCATCCTGTCCGAAAGCTGATTGTTGATAGCATCTTCTTTCCCGATTAAGCCTTCCGTGCAGGAGTACAAGCCGTCGTTGGCGCCTATCCACATTTTCCCGTCAACGTCTTCAAAAAACGTGATAAAGTCGTTGACGTTGCTTATATCCAGGCTGATTCGTTCAAAGCGGCCTGTTTGAGGATTAAATTTCAAGATGTTTCCGTATAATCCCATCCACAACATTTTTTCCCGGTCGCGTTTGACGGTAAATATTTGCGTATTAGATTCCGGCAGGTCGAAGATTTGTTTTACTTTAAAATTTTGTGATACGGCAAATTCATTTTCACTCCCCATCCATAATTGTTGTTCATCATCCGCACAAATACCCCATACCGGTTTGTTTTTCAGTTTGCCATCCTTCACCGCAGAGTAGGGCAAAATATGGAATGTGGATTGTACGTTGCCGATAAAATCCAGCCCGCCGCCGTAGCTGCCTATCCATATATTGTCAAAACCGTCCTGAAACAGGTTTCGTATATTGCCGGAGGCGGTTATGTTACGGAATTGCACCTTTTCGGGATTCATAAACACGGTGTTCTGCAAATTAAGGATGCTGACTCCGCCCGCATCGGTGGCAATCCATAACGTACCGTCTTTCATCTCTTGGATGTCATATACATAATCGGCAATCAACGAACCGGCATTGGCGGGATCATGTTGAAAACGGATAAATTCTTCGGTTTGCGGATTGAACAGGGCAAGACCGTGGTTGGTTCCCACCCAGATATTTTTCATCCGGTCGATGCACACAATGCGCACGTTATTTCCGGGCAAGCTTTTGGGGTTGGCGGGGTCGTGGCGAAAATTCCGGATAGCTTTGTTTTTGATGTCGAGAATACTTAGTCCGTCGTCAACATGACCGATATACAAATGATTGTTTCCGTCGTCAACGGCGCACCAGCTGCGCGAAGACAAATCTTTGAACAGGGAAAATTGTTTGCTTTTCCGGTCGTAATAATCTATTCCGACATGATAATGGGTAATCCATATTCCTCCGTCGGCGGCAGGAGACAGGTATGTAACATCGTTGGTGGCAAGTCCTTCCAAGGCTGTATAGTTTTCAAACCGGTGCGTAGTGCGGTCAAATACGCTGATACCGTTTCTTTGCGTACCTATCCATAAAGTATTTTCTTCCCGGTCGTACAATAATGTGTTCAGCGCATTGCTGGCCAGACCGGAATTGTTTTCCTTGTAAATCGTAAACGATTGTCCGTCAAATTTGTTTAATCCCGATTCTGTCGCTATCCAGATGCACCCTTGCCCGTCTTGCGCAATATCTTTCACATAGTTGTTGGACAATCCGTTTTCCAATCCAAGATATTTTAACACATAAGATTGAGCCATGCTGTTGACGGAAAACAACAACACGCAAATAATAACCGGAAAATACCTTTTTCGCATACACATTAACATACCCGAAACGCTTTTTGTATCCAAATTTGAAAACAAAAATACAATAAAAATTCCCGATTAAATCGTTCATGACGATTTTACCCTGCATATTGACCGATTTACACATTAAAAACGCCTCATTTACCCCCTGTTTGTCAGGATAAACGTCCGTACATTTGCGTATCATTTAAATCTCAAAAAAATATTTACTTTAAATTTTAATCAATATGAGAAACAAAAAAAGTACTCCACTCTCAAAAACAGAGAGAAAAACAGGAAGAAGTCACAGGTTAATTAGTATCTGTTGTCTGTTCTTTCTGATGACAGTGATGAACAACGTATTTGCGCAGCAACGTTCGGTTACAGGGACGGTAACCGATGTGAACGGCGAACCTCTTATTGGCGCCGGTGTTTCGGAAAAAGGCGCCGGTAATGGTACGGTAACGGATGTAGCCGGTCGCTTTAGCCTGAATGTTTCCAATGCCGCTACGCTTCAAATTACCTATCTCGGTTTTATTTCTCAGGAAATAGCCGTAGGCAGTCAAACGAATTTGAGTATCATTCTGAAAGAAGATACCCAAACGCTGAATGAAGTGGTCGTTGTCGGTTTTGGTACACAGAAAAAGGTAAACCTTACCGGAGCTATTGGTATTGCTACGGCAAAAGACATAGCCGACCGTCCGGTGGTAAGTGTTACGCAAGCCTTGCAAGGCCTTGTTCCGGGTATGACGATTTCGCAAAACAGCGGAAGTCTTGATGCGACTGCCACTATCAGGGTTCGTGGAAAGGGTACGCTTGACAGCGCAAACAAGAGTGACCCCCTTGTGTTGATAGACGGTGCGGAAGGCGATATCAACGCGATTAACCCCGCTGATATTGAAACAATGTCGATATTGAAAGATGCGGCAGCTTCCTCTATTTACGGGGCAAAAGCCTCATTCGGTGTTATTCTTATTACTACTAAAAGTGGTAAAGCCGGCAAAACACGAGTGAATTACAGCAACAATTTCCGCTACAATTCGCCGGTATTGATGCCCACACCGATGGATTCTTATACCCTTGCGCTCTATTTCAACGAGACGCTTGCCAACGGTGGTGAAGCTCCTCACTTTAATGAATCTTGGGTGCAAGCGATTAAAGATTATCAAGATGGCGTTATTACGTCTCCCATTTATGAGAATGGAAATACAGGACAATGGGAAGAAGGTTTCGACCCGACAAGTACGGTGCCGGGTTATTCTAAAAAGATCGGTGGTATTGACAACCGGAATTATTACAAGGAAATTTACCGTTCGACGGCTGCCTCTCAGGAACACAACCTCAGCATCAGCGGAGGAAACGACAAACTGACTTTCTTCGGTTCGCTCAACTATCTTGACCAAAACGGTTTGATGGTTTTCAACCAAGACCAATACGACCGTTTCTCGACCAATGTACGGGTAAGTTATCAACTGTATGATTGGGCAAAATTAGGATACAGCAACCGTTTCGTGCGCAACACCTACGAACGCCCTGCCGCACTGACCAACAGTCTATATACGGATATCGGACGGCACGCATGGGCTATGTTGCCTATGTACGACCCAAACGGCAATCTCTTCCAACGTCATGCACTCAACTTGCGCGATTCGGGTAACGACCGTGCAACAACGGATAACACTTACCAACAGGCAACTTTAACATTGGAACCCATCAAAAATTGGAGAACAAATGTGGAAGTCAACTATTCTATCAAGAATTACAATCGCCATTGGGATAAATTTGTAACTTATCGCTACGACATGAACAATTCGCCGATGGCTTGGAGTAAATCATCGAATGTGCACGAAGAAGAACTAAAAGACGACCTGCTCGGAATTAACGCTTATTCCGAATATAGCTTCTCGCTGAATCAAAAACATAATTTCAAAGCGATGATCGGTATGCAGGAACAAGCCATGTCGCAAGTGAAATTCGGATTGCAACGTGCAGGCGTAATGGACCCCAATTTGCCGGAAATTGATTTGACCGATGGCTATGACGAAAACGGCAAATCAGTGGTGCCAAGCGTAAACGGTGAACACAACCGATGGACAACGCTCGGATACTTCGGTCGTATCAACTATGATTTTAACGGCAAATACTTGTTGGAAGCCAATCTTCGCTACGATGGTTCATCACGTTACCGCGCAGGACATCGTGGTGTATGGTCTCCTTCTTTCTCTTTGGGCTGGAACATAGCACAGGAAAATTTTATGGAATCCATCAACGAATATGTGGGATTGTTTAAATTGCGTGCATCCTACGGACAATTGGCTAATCAAAACACCAATAATTGGTATCCTTCTTATTCCAATCTTGGACTATATCCCGGTTCCGGTGCGTGGCTGCAAGGTGGTTTGAGGCCCAACATAACAACTTCGCCCGGCACGGTCGAAAATCCTTTCTTGACTTGGGAAAGTGCGCAAACCATCAATGGAGGTATAGATATAGCTGTATTGAAAAATAGATTAACGGCTTCCATTGACCTCTATCAACGCACTACCATCAACATGTTTGGCCCTGCTCCGGATCTGCCCAAAGTTTTGGGTGTAGATCCTAAAAAAGCCAACGATACCGAATTGCAGGATCGCGGTTTTGAACTTTCGGTTGCATGGAACGACCGCTTAGCTAACGGATTAAATTACGGAGCACGGGTGGTGTTGTCGGATTATACAACTAAAGTAACCAAATATCCCAGCAACCCGACCGGAACCCTTAATAGTTATAACCAAGGTCAAATACTTGGCCAAATATGGGGATATCAAACCATTGGCATCGCTAAAACGAAAGAAGAAATGGACGCACACCTCGCTACACTTCCCAATGGCGGCCAAAGTGCATTGAATGCCAATTGGGGCGCCGGAGACATCATGTATGCCGACCTCAATGGCGACGGTAAGATAGACAACGGAGCCAAAACGCTTGGTGACCATGGCGACTTGAAAGTGATAGGAAACACCACGCCTCGCTACCAGTTTGGCATTGACTTGACGGCAGATTGGAAAGGAATTGATGTACGCGCTTTCTTCCAAGGCGTAATGAAACGCGACTATTGGCAGGGCAGTTATGTTTTCTGGGGCGCTCGTGCCGGTGGTTCTGATGGCTCTAACAACTCCGGTGGCAACGGAACAAGTTGGCAAGACGGCGGTATTTGGTGGGCGACCGGATTCACTTCTCATCTGGATTATTTTCGCGATGAAAACTCACCGCTGGGAGCAAATACGGATTCCTATTTTCCCAAACCCTATCTGAACAATGCTAAGAACAATTATGTTCAATCGCGCTACTTGCAGGATGCTTCCTACATCAGGCTTAAAAATCTACAAATAGGCTATACACTTCCCTCCTCGCTTACAAACAAGGTAAAAGTAGAAAAGTTGAGAATTTTCTTCTCCGGAGAAAATCTGTGGACAGGTACAAAAATGGCGAAAACATTCGACCCCGAAACGATAGACGGCGGTTGGAACGGCAGTGTTTATCCTCTGTCAAAAGTGCTTTCTTTCGGTGTAAATCTTAATTTTTAAATCTTTAATTTTATAATAATATGAAAAAGATAAATATAATGTATTGGGCAACCGCAGTAGCCTTGACGCTAACCATGGCGGGTTGTGTTGACCTCGACCAGACACCACTGAGCAGTCTGCCCGCAGAAACTTATTTCAACAGCGATGCGCAGTTGCAATCCTACGTCAATAACCTGTATGCCCCGCGTACCGGTAGTGATTCCAATGACCAGATTTTTAACGTGCACGGCACTTATTCTTATGGTACATTTGCCATCGATGACAATACCGATAACATGGCAACCAAAGGCAGCGGTTCCAGCCAATGGGTGCCCGCCAACTACAAAGTAGGACAAAGCGGAGGCGATTGGTCGTTTTCGTATATCTACAAAGTGAACTATTTTTTCAAGTTTGTTCTTCCCAAATATGAGGCAGGACAAATAACCGGCAGTGCAACCAATATCAGGCAATACATCGGCGAAGCCTATTTTTTCCGCGCTTATGAATATTTCAAACGCTTACAGCGAGTAGGCGACTATCCAATCATTACCGAACCATTGTCAGACGATTTGGCCATATTGATTGAAAACAGTAAACGCAGCCCCCGCAATGAAGTGGCTCGGTTTATTCTTTCGGATTTAGACAAAGCCATCGAACTGATGAACGATAATGTAGCATCAACACGGGTTTCAAAGAAAGCAGCTTTACTTTTTAAATCGCGCGTAGCATTGTTTGAAGGTACCTGGGAAAAATATTTCAAAGGAACCGCGTTCGTACCGGGTGGCCAAGATTGGCCGGGTGCAGAGAAAGACTATAATGCCAATTACAGCGTTAATATTGATACCGAAGTCGCTTATTTCTTAGGAGAAGCTATGTCGGCAGCCAAACAAGTAGCTGACAATACGCCGCTTACGAACAACACCGGCATTGTGCCGCAGGCAACGGGACAAAGTAATCCCTATTTGGAAATGTTTGGTGCGGTAAATATGGCTCAATATCCCGAAATTATCCTTTGGCGTCAGTACGACAAAGGCTTGGGTATTACACACAATGTGCCTATTTATACACAAGCCGGTTGCCAGCAAAGGGGACTTACCCGTGGTTATGTAGATAATTTTCCGATGAAAGACGGTACCCCGATTTATGCGGCAGGCAGCGCGTATAAAGGCGATGATTATCTGGCTGATGTAGTAAAAGACCGGGATCTTCGCTTGCAGATATTCCTCAAATTACCGGGGCAACTGAATTATTTCCAGCCGGGTAATGTTCCCGAACGCGCCATTCCGAAAGAACCGTATCCCGATATTACGGAAGGGAATGCCGAAAGAGGTTACTCCACCGGCTACACGATTCGCAAAGGTATCAATTTCAGTCAGGAACAATATACGGACAATGGCGGTTGTTACACCGGCAGCATCGTGTTCCGCGCTGTGGAGGCTTATCTCAACTACATTGAGGCAAGCTATGAGAAAAACGGAAGTTTAGATGCAGATGCAAGAAATTATTGGGCAAAAATCCGTAGTCGCGCCAACAATGCAACAGTGACTTTTGCCGACATCGAAGCAAATACAATCAACAAGACAGTCGTTGGATTGGAAGTGAACGACGATTGGGCTGCTTTTTCAGGCCGGCAGCTGATTGACAAAACTTTGTACAACATTCGCCGCGAACGCCGCATGGAACTCATGGCGGAAGGATTGCGCATGGCAGACCTCCGTCGTTGGAGAGCTTTAGACCAACTCGTGAACAATCCTTACCATATCGAAGGATTTAAATTATGGGGACCCATGAAAAACTGGTATGACGGGCTGAAACCCGGCGACAATGTTTCATCCAGCGACCAGAGCGCTTATCTCTTGCCTTACGAGGCCAGTCCCAACTCGGACGTGTATAAACAAGGGGGGTATTTGTGGAAAATGGCGCATTATCTGTCGCCTATTGCCGCAGAACATTTCCTGATAAGTAGCGAGGACGGTTCTTCACCCGAAACTTCCCCGATTTATCAAAATCCCTATTGGTCAACAAGAGCCAACGAACCGGCATTTAAATAATCTTAAATTTTCAAACAAAAAGTAATATGAAGAAGAATATATACTTATTAGCAATGATGTTGGTTGGCTGCTTGTTGTGCGGCACGACCAAAGCCGCCAACAATCCGGCGGTCGATGTGGACTACCGCATCCGGAATGTATCTTCGGGTTTGTATCTCACGATAGACCCGGATAATGCAAGCAATCCCGTTAGAGTAAATGCGTATGATGCCAAAGGCGACTACCAGATATTTAAACTGTCGCAAGACGCATCCAATGCAGAACGTTACAATCTGGAAATCAACAATCAGTTTTTAACCCATTCTTCTAAAAATGCTTGGGACATCATTTTGGGAACAAGCAGTTCCGACCCTTTGGCAGAATTGGTATTGACCACCGACGATCAGGGACAAACCCGGTTTGCAGTGGTAGCCAATGCAGGTTCAAAATGGGTGGCGCCGGACAAAGACCCGGCTACGCCAGATATGGGCTGCTACACAGACAAGACCCACGCCGGAATAGAATGGGTATTTGAGCCGGTAAAATTCCGTGTCAAAAATGTAGCAACCGGTTTATATATGACCAATGTGGACAATGCTTTGAAAATCGCGGATATCAGCGAAACCGGCGAAGGTCAGATTTTCAAGATAGATAAAGACGCATCCGATCCGGAACATTTCAATATTTCAGTGGATGGAAAGTACCTGACACAACACGCCAGCAACGCATGGACAGTTATTTTTGAAACCAATGCAGCCGATCCGAAAGCCGAATGGCTCCTCTCTACGGCCGATGGACTGACTAAAATACAAGCTTTAGGATTTGCCGGCACTACAAAATTTTTGGCGCCACAGAACGATGAAAATATTTATATCGACACAGACGGTGGAAGTAAAAATGAATGGATATTGGAACCTACCAGCGGCGGCGGAAGCGTTGAAATTGCGGCGATAGTACCGGCCGACGGCGCAACCGGCGCAATGCCCAATGACGCCATCACGGTTACTTTCAACAAACCGATAGCTGCCAAAGGCGATTTGGGCAGCATCACGATAACGAATGTGGCCACCGGCAATCCATTGGAAGGCGTGCTTGGCGTTATATCGGGAAAAGTCTTGACCATTACCCATGAAGACCCGTTGGCGCTCAAAGCTACCTATACGGTAAATATTCCGGCAGGCGTTATTTCCGGTTACGATGACGATATTACTTGGACGTTTACGGTGGCGAGCAATCCTTATGGCGTGAAAATACTTTCACAAACACCTGCAAGCGGTGCAAGCGTAGCAGCAAACACCCCCATAGAAGTGCTGTTCAACAAAAATATTCCGTATTCCGACGAACTGAGCGGTATTACCATCGCAGATAATAGCGGCAATAAAGTTGCAGACGTATTTGGATGGACATTGTATAGCAAGTTATTTATCGAATACAGCGCATTGAAACCATCGACAACTTATACCGTAACGGTGGCGGAAGGTGTTTTACAGACTTATCCGGATGCTATTTCCTGGTCATTCACAACGAACAACACAACCGGAATCGGCAATATATCTATCAGCGCAAAAGTCTATCCGACACTTACGAGCGACATCGTGACGGTAGAAGTGGAAAATCCGGCTATCATCCGGTTATTCACGCTTAGTGGACAATCACTTGCCGCTTATAATATACAAAGAGGCTCACAAATCGTGAATCTGTCGGGTTATCCCAATGGATTGTATCTCATCAAAGTTGTAGTGAACGGTCAAGTTTCGACACATAAAGTGGTAAAGAAATAAATTCAATTACGAATTACGAATTACAAATTACGAATTAAAAGCGCTATATTTGTAATTCGTAATTCGTAATTATAAAAATATACCGATGAAAAATATAAAACTACTTGTTGCAGCCTTTATTTGCCTGCACTTATTTTCAGTTCCTGTTTTTGCGCAATCTTTAAGCGCTATCTATCCCGGCGCTGTCTTGCCCGACAACAATGGCGTTCATGTAAACGCCCACGGCGGCGGAATCCTCTATCACGAAGGAAAATACTATTGGTTCGGCGAACACAAAGGCGAACGGTCAAGCGCGGCTTTTGTCGGCGTAACCTGCTATTCTTCCAATGATTTATACAATTGGACATACGAAGGCGTAGCATTGCCTGTGGAAAATAATCCCAATTCCGACATCGTGTCCGGTTGTGTGTTGGAACGTCCGAAAGTGATTTACAATGCAAAGACGAAAAAATTTGTCCTGTATTTTCATTTGGAATTAAAAGGAAAGGGCTATGAAGCGGCAAGAGTAGGAATTGCTGTCAGCGATAAAGCGGCCGGCCCTTACACCTATCTGAAATCCTACCGGCCGAATGCAGGCTTTTGGCCTGTCAACCTCACGGAAACGCAACGCAAGGATACTACTACACTTGCAAGTTTCCCCAAATGGTGGACGCCCGAATGGAGGAAAGCCACAGAAGACGGCATGTTTACCCGCCGCGATTTTGCTGGCGGACAGATGTCACGCGATATGACGCTTTATGTCGATGATGACGGTAAAGCCTACCATATTTATTCTTCGGAAGAAAATCTGACTTTGAACTTGGCGGAATTATCCGGCGATTATCTCAGCCATTCCGGAAAATACATCCGCATCGCTCCTGCCGGACACAACGAAGCGCCCGCTATTTTCAAAAAAGACGGACGATATTTTCTGATTACTTCCGGCTGTACCGGATGGGATCCAAACGCCGCCCGTTTATTCACAGCCGATAATATCTGGGGGCCTTGGACGGAACATCCCAACCCCGCTGTCGGTGCAGACGCCGACCTTACTTTTCATTCGCAAAGCACTTATATTCAACAAGTAATTGGCAAAAAAGACGCTTTCATTTTTATGGCCGACCGTTGGACGCCCAAAAAACCGATTGATGCCCGCTATATCTGGTTGCCCATTCTGTTTGAAAACGGATTGCCTGTTTTGAAATGGTTCGATAAATGGGATTTAAGTATTTTTTCACCCCCAAACCCCCAAAATGGGGCTTTAGACAGTGAGATTTTCGAGAATAATTCTAATACCCGCTCAGCAAAGTCCCCTTCAGGGGATTTAGGAGCGCTTGTTTGGTCTGACGAATTTGACAACGAAGGCAAACCCAATCCCGAATTTTGGTCGTATGAACAGGGATTTGTCCGCAACAATGAATTGCAATGGTATCAGTCCGACAATGCCAATATTCACAACGGCATCCTTACTATTGAAGGAAAAAAAGAACAAATACCCAATCCCAATTATGTGGAAGGAAATAGGGATTGGAAAAAAAATCGTAAATTTGCGGAATATTCGGCAAGTTCCATTAAAACGGTTGGCAAAAAAGAATTTCTATACGGACGTTTTGAAGTCCGGGCAAAAATACCTACCGCTTCCGGTTCATGGCCGGCTATCTGGACTTTGGGAAAATCCATGCCTTGGCCTTCAAACGGCGAAATTGACATTATGGAATATTATCGAATCAAAGATATTCCGCATATTTTGGCGAATGTGGCTTGGGGAACGGATACACCCTCGGTTGGTAAATGGGACACGCAAACCGTGCCTTTTTCCAAATTTACGGACAAAGACCCGAATTGGGCGGATAAATTTCATGTCTGGCGCATGGATTGGGACGAAGAAGCCATCCGGTTATATTTAGATGATGAATTGTTAAACGAAACATTATTGAAAGATACGCAAAATGGTTCGCTTGGTAATTATACCAATCCGTTTAAACAACCGCATTACCTGTTGCTGAATCTGGCGATTGGCGGACAAAACGGCGGAACACCCGATGATGCGGCTTTCCCGTTGAAATATGAAATTGATTATGTGAGGGTATATCAAAAATAATAATAACATGAAACAGATATTATTTACTTTCATTTTGCTGATAACATTTGCCAAACCCGCTTTTCCCCAATTGTCTTTCGGAGAAGCGGAAAAAATCAATGAGGATTGGAAATTTATCTTAAAAGATGTTGACAATGCGCAATCTTCGAATTATAACGATACACAATGGCAAACAGTCGATTTACCGCACGACTGGAGTGTGCGCGAACAATTAAGCCCTTCGCTGGCAAGCGCCACCGGTTATTTGCCGGGCGGAATCGGCTGGTACCGTAAAACGCTATCCGTTCCGGCGGATAAACAAGGCAAAAAAATCTATCTCTATTTTGAAGGCGTATATAACCGCAGCGAAGTGTTTGTCAACGGACAATCCGTCGGCAGTCGCCCCAATGGTTATATTTCGTTTGCTTTCGATATTACATCCTTTATTGAATATGGAAAAGACAACCGGATTGCCGTTCGCGTTGACCATAGCCAAAGCGCCGATTCCCGCTGGTACACCGGTTCGGGCATTTACCGCGATGTTTGGCTGATATATGCCAATCCGACGCACATTGCCCAATGGGGCGTTTTTGCTTATCCGGTTGTAGAGACAGGGCGCACCCCGTCTTTACATGTCGAGGTAGAAATAGAAAACGGTTCGGATGCCAATAATACCCTTACGGTAAACAACGAATTGATTTCGCCGGATGGGAAAGTTGTAGCCGGAAACACTAAAAAAATAGTCGTCGCCGCCGGACGGAAAAATAAATTGACCGTTGATTTAACCGTAAAAAATCCCCAATTATGGAATTTAAATAATCCCCGCTTGTATCAATTGAAAACGACCATCCTTCAAAATGGAAAAGCGATTGACGAAACCACCACCACCACCGGTTTTCGTTCATTCACTTTCGACCCGGACAAAGGATTTGCCTTAAACGGCGAAAACATGAAAATGAAAGGCGTTTGCATTCATCACGATGCCGGTGTATTGGGTTCCGCAGTTCCCAAAGAAGTATGGAAAAGGAGATTGCTGACACTGAAAGAAATAGGTGTAAATGCCATTCGCACCAGCCATAATCCGCAAGCGCCCGATTTATACGATTTATGCGATGAATTGGGGCTATTGGTTTTGAATGAAGCCTACGACGAATGGGAATTTCCTAAAAACAAATGGATTGAAGGTTGGAATGTAGGAACGCCGGGGCACCAAGGTTCTTTCGATATTTTCGGAAAATGGGGCGAACAGGATTTAGCCGATATGGTGCGCCGCGACCGAAATCACGTTTCCGTATTTGCATGGAGCATCGGCAATGAAGTTGATTATCCGAACGACCCCTATTCTCATCCGATTTTGGACGGCAACAATAGCGACTTTACACAAGCGCTGAATGGCGGTTATAAAAAAGATGCGCCCGATGCCAACCGTTTGGGCGGAATCGCCAAACGATTGGTAGCCGTTGTGAAACAATACGACAAATCCCGTCCCACGACGGCAGGATTAGCCGGCGTTGCCATGTCGAACGAAACGGAATATCCCGGAGCATTGGATATTACCGGATATAATTATACAGAAAGCCGTTATGTTTCAGACCATAAGAAATATCCGAACCGGGTCATTTTCGGCAGCGAAACCCGCCACGATTTGGATGCTTGGAAAGCGGTAACGGACAACGAACATATTTTCGGACAATTTATCTGGACAGGCATCGACTATCTGGGCGAATCGGGCAAATGGCCTGCCCGCGGATTCAATTCGGGTATGGTGGATTTTGGCGGATTTATCAAACCGCGGGGTTATTTCAGGCAATCGCTTTGGTCGGAAAAACCAATGATTTATATCGGAACGACCGGCGTTTTACCGATATGGAATTTTGAGGAAGAAAAAACCGTTCGGGTAACGTGTTATACCAATGCGGCTAAAGCCAAACTCGAACTGAACGGCAAACCGGTTGGAAACCTGCAAAATTATGACGAAAAAACCGGAATCCTCTATTGGGATATCCCTTATCAATCCGGAAAATTAGAAGCCATTGGTTTGGATAAAGACAATAAAGAAATTGCCCGTTACGTGATACAATCCTCTAAACAACCTTTTGCACTACGCATTGAATCAAAAGAAAATACAATCTCACAAAATAAAAACTTGCTGCAAATCGTTATTCAAATAGTAGATGAAAACGGCGTTCCGGTCATGCTGTCCGACAATGAAATCACTTGCCAAATTACCGGTCCTGCTAAATTATTGGGATTGGAAGCAAGCAATAACGGTGATATGACGGATTATACCGACAATAAACAACGCGCTTATCATGGTCGCTTGTTGGCTTATATTCAGGCAACCGGAGAGACAGGCGAGGTAAAAGTGCAGTTTTCTTCCCCTTGGTTGAAATCAACAGAAACAATAATAAAAATAAAATAACAGTATGAAAAAAGTTCAAAAAATCCCGCAGGGACAACACTTTATTAACCGTATGCTTCAGCTTACGAATTTCATGAAACGCACAATTTCAATCGTAGTACTTGCTTTCCTTACTTTAGGATTGAGTCAAGCCCAAACGCCCGAATGGGAAAATCCCGAAATTTTCGGCATCAACAAAGAACCGGCGCGCGCTACCGCCTTGCCGTACAGTAACGAACAGCAGGCCATTGCGGATGTTTATTCCAATTCTCCTTATTACCAGTCTTTGGATGGTACATGGAAATTCAACTGGCACAAAAAACCGGCCGATAAACCCGAAGGTTTTTATAAGGAAGGTTACGATGTAAGTAAATGGGGAACAATACAGGTTCCCGGCAATTGGGAATTGCAAGGCTACGGCGTTCCCATTTATTCGAATATTACCTATCCGCATCCGAAAAATCCACCCTATATCGACCACAACGACAATCCGGTAGGTTGTTATGTCCGCGATTTCAATATTTCTAATGCGTGGGACGGTCGCCGCGTGTATCTGCATTTTGAGAGCGGTTTGGCTGCGATGTATATTTGGGTAAACGGGCAAAAAGTCGGTTACAGTCAGGTTACGAAAAGCCCTGCCGAATTTGACATTACGCCTTATGTCAAACAAGGAAAAAACACTTTGGCAATAGAAGGTTATCGCTGGAGCGACGGTTCTTATTTGGAAGACCAGGATTTCTGGCGCCTGTCGGGATTCGACCGGAGCGTTTATTTATACAGCACCGCTCAAGTGCGTATTCAGGATTTCTTTGCCAAAGGCGACCTCGACAATTCGTATAAAAACGGGCTTTTTTCATTGGATTTGACGTTAAAGAATTATTCTACAAAAAAAGAAACAGCAAAAGCGGAAATAAAACTATTGGATGCAAACGGAAAAATAGTTTTAACGAAAACGAATGCCGTAAACATTCCTGCCGGAAATGAAGCAACTACGGCATTTACTCAAAAAATTGCCGCACCCCGTTTGTGGAGTAACGAAACACCTTATCTATATACACTGTTATTAACCTTGACAGATGAAAAAGGGAATCCGATAGAAACCACATCGGCAAAAATAGGTTTCCGCAAGGTTGAAATCAAAAACGCCCAATTGCTGGTAAACGGCAAAGCCATTTTGGTCAGGGGCGTAAACATCCACGAACACAATCCATACAAGGGTCACGTACAAGATGAAGCAACGATGCGGAAAGACATTGCCCTGATGAAACAGTATAATATCAATGCCGTGCGGACGAGCCACTATCCGGAAAGCGCACTGTGGTATAAACTTTGTGATGAATATGGCATATTCCTTGTGGATGAGGCCAATATTGAATCGCACGGATTAGGTTACGGGCCGGAGAATGTCGCCAATTTTCCGGAATGGGCGGCTGCGCACAAAGACCGCGTGGTTCGTTTGCTGGAACGCGACAAAAACCACCCTTCGGTTATCGTTTGGAGTATGGGGAATGAATGTAGCAACGGCGTCGTATTTCCGGAAATCTACAAATGGTTGAAACAACGCGATACCACCCGTCCGGTGCAATTTGAACAAGCGGGCGAAAAAGCCAATACCGACATCGTCTGCCCGATGTATCCGAGCATCGAAAATATGAAACGATACGCTGCCCGTACCGATGTTACCCGTCCGTATATTATGTGCGAATACGCACACGCGATGGGCAACAGTACAGGTAATTTTCAGGAATATTTTGATATCATTGCAACCTCCCCTCACATGCAGGGCGGATTTATCTGGGACTGGGTTGACCAAGGCATTGCCGCCACCGACGATTCCGGACGAAAATATTGGGCCTATGGCGGCGACATTGGCGGCTATCAATACACCCACGACCAGAATTTCTGCGCCAACGGACTGATTACGCCCGACCGCAAACCGCATCCGGGACTGTATGAAGTGAAAAAAGTGTATCAGGATATTCTATTCCATGCAAAAGATTTGGAGAAAGGAATTATTACCATCGAAAACCGGTTCTTGTACACTGATTTAAAAAATTATGATTTCAAATGGGAATTGATTAAGAACGGCGAAAAAATAGCCGAAGGTCGTTTCGACATAGACCAGCCCGCAGGAACAAAAAAGGATGTAACCATTTCTTTACCCAAAATGCAGACATTGGAATTTGGCGCAAATGAACGCTTTTTGAATGTATATGCCTATACCAAACAAGCGACTGAAATGATCCCCGTCAATCATGAAATTGCAAGGGAGCAATTCGCCTTGTCCGACACGAAGGATTATTTTGTGAAAATACCTGCATCATTTTCGCAGGATAAAGTCGAAATCGTAACAGACAATGCCAATACGATTGTATTGAAAGCCGGAGAAACAACCCTTGCCTTCAACAAACGAAACGGCAATCTGGATAATTATACCTGCAAAAATAAACGTTTGTTGGCTTCCGGCCCGCAACCCGATTTCTGGCGTGCGCCAACCGACAACGATTTTGGTAACAATTTACCGGCATTGGCGAATGTTTGGAGATTAGCAGGGAATAATAAAACGGTAAATAATTTTCAGGTAGATAAATCCGAAAAAGAAGTCATCATAACTGTTGATTATACCTTGAATGATGTATCAAGTTCTTATGTGGTGCGCTATACGGTTTCGGCAACGGGAACCGTCAAAGTACAAGCGTCTTGGAAAGCAGGCAAAAAAGGTTTGCCCGAAATGCCGCGTTTCGGTATGCAAATGCGGCTTTCTCCTGAATTTGAAACTTTTACTTATTATGGCAGAGGCCCTTGGGAAAACTATTCCGACCGGAAGACTTCCAGTTTTATGGGTATTTACAAAAGTACGGTTAGCGAGCAAAGTTTCGATTATATCCGTCCGCAGGAAAACGGCAATCACACCGATGTCCGTTGGCTGACACTGACAAACAAAGACGGCTTTGGGCTTAAAATCAAAGGACTTCAACCATTGAGTGTAAAAGCGGCTCACAATCCGGCAGAAGATTTGGATTTTGGTACACCCAAGAAAAATACGCATCCGAGCGATGTTACGCCGCGAAAAGACATCTATTTGAATGTGGATTATTTGCAAAGGGGACTTGGCGGGGATGACAGCTGGGGTCGTTTGCCGCATGAACCGTATCGCTTGCTGGGCAATGCGTATGAATACGAATACGAAATAAATGTAGTTACACCCTAATTGGTTTATATAAATTTAGGGCAAAGATAAAAATTAAAATTTGTATCTTTGTGGATAATTTTGAAATAACGATAAAAATTTATGGATATTAAAGCACGATTCGACCATTACAATTGTAATGTATTGGACTTGGAAAAAAGTCTGGCTTTTTATGAAAAAGCCTTGGGATTCAAAATCCACCATCAACAAAAAGCAGCAGATGGCTCTTTCTTAATTACTTTCCTGACAGATAATTCCTCCCAATTCCTATTGGAACTTACCTGGCTTCGCGATTGGGAAAAGCCTTATGATATGGGCGATAACGAACAACATTTATGTGTCCGCGTAGCCGGTGATTACGATGAAATCCGCAAGTTCCACAAGGAAAACGGTTGGGTTTGTTATGAAAATCACGATATGGGCTTGTATTTTATTGAAGATCCGGATGGGTACTGGATAGAAATTTTGCCATAGATACAAAATGTATGGATTTCATATTCAGAAAAGCAAAACAAACAGATACAGAACGTATTTGGCAAATAATCCTGCAAGCCAAAGCGCAAATGCGCCGGATGAATAGCCATCAATGGCAGGATGGCTATCCGGCTATTGAGAATATTGCAAACGATATTGCAAACGGTTATGGTTATGTTTTGTGTGGAGATAGCGGCGTAATTGCTTATGGTGCGGTTATTTTTGACGGTGAACCTGCCTATAACGATATTCAGGGTAAATGGTTGACCGGTTTATCTTATGTGGTTGTTCATCGTTTGGCTGTAGCCGATGAAGTAAAAAACCGGGGTATTGCTACTTTATTTATGCAAAAAGTAGGGGAATTAGGGAAGCAAAAGGAAATCGGCAGTTTCCGGGTGGACACGAATTTTGATAACTTGTTTATGCAGAAAATCCTGTCTGCTTTGGGTTTTACCTATTGCGGAGAAATCTTTTATGACAAGAATCAACGTAGGGCGTATGAAAAAATTTTATGAAGCGACAAATCTTTTCAACCTAAAATGCCAAAAATATTTTTTGTGATTTCCTTTTGAAAATAAAAAAAATCCATTACCTTTGCAGCCGCAAAAGTTCGGGGTGTAGCGCAGTCCGGTTAGCGCACCTGCTTTGGGAGCAGGGGGTCGTGGGTTCGAATCCCGCTACCCCGACTTTGTTATGTTTAATTATTTAATACACACGTAGTTAAGTAAGGTCGCAGCCTGTCAGCCGGGACAGTATCGGGACAGGGATATTCGAGTACTAATTTTTCTTTCTTTATGGGAATCGAATTTTAGATATTGATGAAAGCACTCAAGTTCGCGCCGGTAAAAATTATCCGTTTGCTTTTGAGGGTGTCGATGACAAAAAAATCCCGCCAAGGCTCATAGCGGGATTCGGGTGTCAATTAAATAATAACTATGCGGGCATAGAAATTGAGCCGATTTTTTTACTGATATCTTTTAATGCAAAATTAAAAATATTGATTTCTTCTGCCGAAAATTTCGCCGACTTCCCATTGACACGGTTTTCGTTAATTCTCTGATATATCCACGATTTTGATTTTTTAAAATAATGTTGCGCAATAAACGACATCGGGATAATATCCTTGTTTTCCAACAGGCTTGCCCGGAATCGAATGTATTCCATATCCTTTTCCGATTGCTGTCTGCTTTTAGCAACCATACTTTCAAAAAAATCCTCAATGTTTTTTTTATCCACTTCAGTTGTGAAGTTTTTGCGTATCAAAGCAAATTGTTCCTTAAACCGTTGCACATCACCTTCGTTTGTGGTTGCGAAGTAAGATGCTAATTTTTCCAATTCATTTTTCAGTTCCATCTTTTTTGTTGTTTTTAACCGGTTGTTTTACTATTTGTTAATCTCTTGTAAATTTTTTCGAGTTCGTTCATTTCGTCTAAAACCTGGTCGATTTCACCTTTGTAACTCTTTTTCAAATCAAATGTTTCTGCCGACCTTAGAACTTCCAACTCTGCCTTTAAAGTCATTCTTCTGTGAATAATCAGGCTTAAAACTTCTCTTAAATCATCTTCCATCTTTTTGTTATTATTAATTGACATTACAAAAATAATAATCTTTTTATTATTGTGCAAATATTTTAGCAATTATTTATCTGAATCGAAAGATTTAACATTTAAATGGAAAATAAAAAAAGCCCCACTATTTAGCGAAGCAATAAATGATAATGGGTATTATAGAAAATACATACAATAATAATTGATAATTGTTTTTACAGTTGTTTCTATATCCTATCATATTTTGAAATAAGAATATACCTTCAATCGTGTATTTTCCGTGTTGAAGCCGGATATTCTGCGTCAATGGTACCGGCTACCCCGACAAAGGATGGTAGCTAAAAAAATAACTAAAAATCGAAAGCAAATCACAAAATGTTTTTTGCTTTCGATTTTTAGTTATTATCTCTTTACCGGAATTTATCCCGCATTTCTCCGAGGCCTGTTGGAATTACCCCGTTCACTCACCCTTTTCTTGTACAAATTCAGTTGTTCCTTCGTCAAAACCGGAGTTAAAGATTCTTCTTTCTTGACTCCTAATTTCGTCATCGCCTCCCGGATTTTTTCACGATCTCCGTTGGCTGATTGGAACAAAGCCAATTGAGCCTTGGCATAGAGCAGATTAATAGAATCAACCGGAGCAATCTGTGCTTCCTTTAAATTCAAATCCTTCTTCATCCAGTCGGTATTGCGCTTGGCAATTTCTTCAGCAGAAAAATTTCTGCCTCTCATTCCACCCCCTTCTGGGCGTTGTGCAAAAACAAACGAGGTTGTTAGCAGTAGAAATGCTAAAAAAGCAATTTTTTTCATATAATTTCCAAATTAATTAAAATAAATTATTTAACATCATTATTGACAAATGATTTCGACGATGGTTTAAATGAATTAAGTTTAATTAACTCGAAAAAAATCGCCCAAACTACTTCAAAGCTTCCGAACCGCCGAGAATATCCAACAATTCACTGGTAATTGCTTGTTGCCGCTGTTTGTTGTATTGAAGTGTTAATTCGTCTATCAGATCATTGGCATTGTCGGTTGCAATTTGCATGGCAACGGTTCGCGCCGCTTGTTCAGCTGCGGCAGAATCTAAGAGAACAGCGAAAATTTTTGCTCGTAGTGATTTGGGAAGCAAAGTGTCCAACAAGGTTTTTCGATCCGGTTCAACGATATAATCCGTTGCTGTCGTCGTTTGGGTTCCATTTTTCGGTAAAATGATCGGCAAAAACGGATCATCCGTTGGAATTTGCACGCCCATGCTTTTGAAATGATTATAAATCAACTCCACTTTGTCGATTTTTTTGGATAAGAAATCAGCAACCAAAACATCGGCGATATCTCTGGCTCCTTCGTAATTCGGTTTGTCCATCAAGGAAATATAACTCCCTTTCTGTTCGACCGAAACGATACCTTTTTTAACTGCTTCTTCCACTTTTTTCCCGATGGGATAAACCTCTATCTCGTATTTCAAAGCGTGATATTTTCGTATCGTTTCCCCTAACAAACGAATGACGTTCGAATTAAATGCTCCACAAAAACTGGAATTGGAGGAAACGGCGACAATTGCGACCCGTTTCACTTCCCGGTTTTCCGCCAAAGGCGAGGAAAAATCCTCTATATCAGTCGAAAGGTACCGGCCAAGAATGTCCATCAATTGCTTTTGGTATGGCAAAAACTGCTCAACGTGAGATTGCGCCTTCCGCAACTTGGCGGAAGACACCATCTTCATCGCCGAAGTGATTTTCCGGGTAGAATCGACCGAGGCAATGCGCCCTTTTATTTCTTTTAAAGAAGGCATATTATTTGAGTCCTTTGACTACTTCCGCAGCAGTTTGCGTTAATATTTTTTCAACTTCCTCATTCAGAATGCCTTGTTTGAGAACGTCCAACACTTCTTTTTGGTATTTCAGTTCCAGTATTTTAAGGTATTCCTTTTCAAAACTATTTACTTTTTCGACCGGCAGATCAAACAAAAGCCCTTTGGTACCGGCATAAATAATCGCAATTTGTTTTTCGACCGGAAACGGCGAATATTGCGGCTGAATCAGCAAAGCCGAATTTTTCTTGCCTTTGTCCAAAGTTCTTCGCGTAACAATGTCCATGTCGCCGCCGAATTTCGAAAAAGCTTCCAATTCCCGATATTGCGCCTGATCGGTTTTCAATGTCCCGGCAATTTTCTTCATCGCCTTGATCTGAGCGTTACCGCCCACGCGGGAAACCGAGATTCCCACATTGATTGCGGGACGGATACCTGCATTAAACAGACCGCTTTCCAAGAAAATTTGTCCGTCGGTAATTGAAATCACATTGGTCGGGATATACGCAGAAACGTCACCCGCTTGGGTTTCGATAATCGGCAAAGCCGTCAGCGAACCGCCGCCTTTTACTTTATCTTTCAGAACTTCGGGTAAATCGTTCATTTGTGCGGCAATACTGTCGTTGTCGATAATTTTCGCAGCGCGTTCCAACAAACGGGAATGGAGATAGAAAATATCGCCCGGATAGGCTTCCCGTCCCGAAGGGCGACGAAGAATCAGGGAAACTTCGCGATAAGAAACCGCTTGTTTCGACAAGTCATCGTAAATCACGAGCGCATGGCGTCCCGTGTCACGGAAATATTCACCGATAGCAGCGCCCGCAAACGGAGCGTAGAACCGCAAAGCTGCCGGATCGGAAGCCAAAGCGCCGATAATGACGGTGTATTCGAGAGCGCCTTTTTCGTACAAAGTATTCACGATATTCGCAATAGTTGAACCCTTTTGTCCGATAGCGACGTAAATACAATAAACCGGTTTTCCGGCCAAATAATTGTCGCGTTGATTGAGAATGGTATCAATACCGATAGCCGTTTTTCCGGTCGAGCGGTCGCCGATAATCAATTCGCGCTGTCCGCGTCCGATGGGAATCATGGCGTCGATGGCGATAATACCCGTTTGCAAAGGTTCACTTACTTTTTGGCGGAAAATAACGCCGGGCGCTTTGCGTTCCAAGGGCATTTCTATCAATTCGCCGTCGATAGGCCCTTTGCCGTCAATCGGTTGTCCCAAAGGATTGATTACGCGGCCCAAAAGACCTTCTCCGGTCATGATGGAAGCAATACGGCCGGTCCGTTTTACGGTGTCGCCTTCTCTTACCGAATCCGTTCGTCCCATCAAAACGGCGCCGACATTGTCTTCTTCCAAATTCATTACCACGGCCATTTCACCGTTTTCAAACTGAAGGAGTTCACCCGATTCGGCTTTACTCAAACCGAAAATACGAACCACTCCGTCGCTCACTTGAAGTACGACGCCCACTTCTTCGAATTTCACGCGGGTATCAACGCCTTCGAGTTGCATTTTCAGCACTTCCGAAACTTCACTTGCTTTTATATTTGGCATAATTTTAAATTGAAAATTGAAAATTAAAAATTGAAAACGATCTCGTAATTCGTAATTACTTAATTAGTTCCAATTTTATTTCGTTTAACTGATTCCTGACGCTGGCATCCAGACGGAGGTCTTCCACTTCAAGAATAAATCCGCCGATAATCTCCGCATCGGTCTTTACTGCAAAATCAACCTGCACTGTTTTTTCGTTGGAAATCAGTTTGACCATGGATTTCTTCTCTTCTTCGGTAGTCGGCACAACGGTCGTCAATTTAACGAGTACGATGTTCTTTTCTTTCCGGTAAACCAGATTGTAAACCAAAGCGATATGCTGCATGTAAGAAGCGCGTCCGTTTTCAACAATTACCCGTAAAACATTTTTGCATGTTTCACTCAGCGTTCCCCCTACCGCGGTAGCGAGCAATTTGATTTTCTTTCCGGAAGAAATAGTGGGGTCTTCCAATACTTTATCCAAGCCGGGCAAAGCAACGAATTGCTCGGAAAGCATGCTCATTTCTTCATTTAAGCGTGTTTCTTCACCCAGACCGGCAGCAAATCGGTAAATTGCTTTGGCATAACGGGTTGAAATTGTTCCTACTTCCATCGTCTTAATTTTTCTGCGCTTCTTCGACCAATTGATTAACCAATTCACGTTGAGCGGGTTGATTGTCCAAACTCTTACGAAGGACTTTTTCTGCTATTCCTATCGAAAGGATTGCCATCTGATTGCGGAGATCACGCAAAGCCATTTCTTTTTCTTTCCGGATTGCACTTTTGGCTTCCTCAATCAGTTTTCCGGCTTCAATTCCGGCTTGGCCTTTCGCTTCGTCAATAACTTTATTCCGTATTTCCTCGGCTTCCTTCAGGATACGCATTTCTTCTTCGCGGGCATGTTTCAGGATTCTTTCCCCTTCTTGTTGAATCCCGGCAAGACGTTCGTTCGCCTGTTTGGCCGCTTCCAACGACTTGTCAATAAAGGCTTTCCGTTCTTCCACCATCTTTACGATGATCGGAAAACCGAATTTGGCAAGGATGAAGAAAACGACTCCGAAGGAGAAAAGCATCCAAAACAATAAACCGAGATCTGGCGTTAAAAGAGACATGATTATTCAATTAAGAATCCACAAACCACAACTGAGAACAAAGCAACCCCTTCTACCAAAGCAGCAGCAATAATCATATTCATACGAATATCGCCGGTAGCTTCCGGTTGGCGTGCGATACCGTCCATCGCCGATTGACCGATTTTACCAATACCCAAACCTGCACCGATAACGGTTAATCCTGCTCCCAAACCTGCTCCTAATTTCGCTAATCCGGCTCCCGTAGTCGCCGCCTGTAATAAAATTGATAATAACATAATCTATTAATTTTAAAATTTATATCTATTTCTAACTCTTCACTCTTAGTTCTTCACTCTTAACTCTTCCCATGATGCGCCTCTATCTGAGAAAGCCCGATAAAAACCGCCGACAGCATCGTAAACACATACGCTTGTATGAACGCTACCAACAACTCCACAAAGTCAATGAAAATCGTCATCACTACCGACAAGACACTCATTCCGGTATTCATTGCCGCCCCCAGGCTGACTGTCAGGAAAATCATACAAGTCAATCCCAAAACGATGGCGTGACCTGCCAAGATATTCGCAAACAAACGAATCATCAAGGCGAAAGGTTTCGTGAACACGCCAACCAACTCAATAGCAGGCATGATGGGAATGGGCACTTTCAACCACATCGGCACGTCGGGCCAAAAAATTTCTTTCCAATATTCTTTTGTCCCGAAACTATTGACGATGATGAAGGTGCATATTGCCAGAACACAAGTAATGGCTATGTTTCCCGTTACATTGGCTCCACCGGGAAATATCGGGATAATTCCTAACAAATTATTGAAAAAAATAAAGAAGAAAACCGTCAGCAAATAAGGCGTATAACGTGCATAATTCTTTCCGATACAAGGCTTTACAACATCATCAACGATGCTCATGATCAACATCTCTATCATTGCGATAAAACCTTTGGGAGAGGCTTCTTCTACTTTTCGTTTTTTGTACCAGGCTGCGCACGACATAATCAGAATAATCAAAACGATGCTGCTCATTACTAAGGAAAAAGCATTTTTAGTAAGCGAAAAGTCCAAGGGACGCACTTCTTCGCCTGCGGCATTCCGTTCGACAATTTTTCCTTTGTATTTTCCTTCGTGAGCAATAGAAAATCCGGCATATTCGGCATGTCCGTGTTCGAAACGCGAGGAGGAAAAAAGATGCCAGACGCCGTTGCTTCCTCGCACAATCACAGGCAACGGAATCGAAACCGGATGTCCGTCAATCGTTGTAATGTGCCAATCGTATGCATCGCCTACGTGGTCGAGAATCAGTTCGGTCACGTTCAAATCCGATTTTTTTGCCGGATGTTGTTCGGTATCTTGCGCATTGACAATTACGACAGATGCAAAAAACAATGCCGTAAACAAGATGATATGTTTAAAAAACTTCATTTATTCTTTCGTTAATAATTTCTTCTTTTTTGCTTCTTTTTCCCGGCTCGTCAAATAAAGTGTACCAAATAACAAATATATCAGATAAAGCGCAAGAAAAACCAATATAAAACGTTTCATTTCTATTTTTACCACAACCGAATAAATCAGAATAAAAAACAGGGACAATAAAATTTTCCCTACTTTCAATCCCATTAAAAGATTGACGGATTGCCTGGCTGAAATTGTGTCTCCTTTTTTTTCAGTAATCAAAATAGTCATCAATTCGTAAAGAAAAAAGAAAACAATAGCACTGATTGCCCATCCGCAAGATACTATATTTGGAAATAGTATGAATACAATAACTAAGGCTATCGTCACAGCTACTAATCCCAAAATATATTTATTTCTTAATGAATTCATAAATCATTCTATACAAACCGAAACAACATTTTGTTTAGCTTCGACAAACCCGCTGTTTATTTCTATTTTCTTTTCGTTCTCGCCAAGCTTATATGTCAGTATGCCTTTTTTCAATACCGAAATAATCGGAGCATGATGCGCTAAAATGGTGAACAAACCAACCACACCGGGCAAAGTAACGGAATCTGCTTTACCGCTATAAATGATTTTTTCGGGGGATATGATTTTCAGATTCATATTAATTCTGAGATTTCAACATTTCCGCTTTCGCTTTCGCATCCTCAATCGTTCCAACATTCAAGAAAGCCTGTTCGGGCAAATCATCTACTTCGCCGTCTATAATCATGTTGAAACCTTTGATGGTATCTTCGATAGAAACCATTACGCCCGGCACGCCGGAAAAAGCTTCCGCCATGAAAAACGGTTGAGAGAGAAAACGTTGCACGCGACGCGCCCGGTTCACGATTAATTTATCTTCGTCGGAAAGTTCTTCCATACCCAAAATGGCAATGATATCCTGCAATTCTTTGTAACGTTGCAATAATTGTTTAACGCGCTGAGCTGTTCCGTAATGCACTTCGCCCACCACATTCGCATCCAAAATTCTGGAAGTGGAACCCAGCGGATCCACAGCCGGATAAATTCCCAACTCCGAAATCTTACGATCCAAAACCGTAGTTGCATCCAAAAACGCGAAAGTTGTCGCCGGTGCAGGGTCAGTCAAGTCATCAGCAGGCACATACACTGCTTGTACGGAAGTAATTGAACCGTTTTTGGTCGAGGCGATCCGTTCCTGCATGGCGCCCATTTCACTCGCCAAAGTCGGTTGATAGCCTACGGCCGAAGGCATACGTCCCAAAAGGGCGGAAACTTCGGAACCGGCTTGCGTAAAACGGAAAATATTGTCGATGAAAAAAAGAATATCGCGTCCGCCTTCGCCACCCTGGTCGCGGAAAGCTTCGGCGATGGTCAAGCCCGATAAAGCCACGGAAGAACGCGCACCGGGAGGTTCGTTCATCTGTCCGAACACCAAAGTCGCCTGCGATTTTTCCAATTCTTCGTAATCAATTTTCGATAAATCCCATTCGCCCCGTTCCATCGCTTCTTTGAATGCTTCGCCGTAACGAATAACACCCGATTCTATCATTTCACGAAGCAGGTCATTTCCTTCACGCGTGCGTTCACCGACTCCCGCGAAAACAGAAAATCCGTTATGCTTCTTCGCGATATTATTGATTAACTCCATGATTAACACTGTTTTGCCTACTCCGGCGCCTCCAAACAAGCCGATTTTTCCTCCTTTTAAATAAGGAGCGAGCAAATCAACGACTTTGATTCCGGTAAACAAAATTTCTTTGGAAGTCGATAAATCCTCAAATTTAGGCGGTTCGCGATGGATAGGCATTTCATTTTCGCGGTTTAGCAATTTCATCCCGTCGATGGTATCGCCGATTACATTCATTAGACGGCCTTTTACCTGGTCGCCTATGGGCATGGAAATCGGCCGGCCCAAACTTTCCACCTTCATTCCGCGGTAAATACCGTCGGTCGAATCCATCGCCACTGTTCTCACGGTATTTTCACCAATATGTTGCTGCACTTCAACAACTAACACTTTCCCATCCGGACGGGTGACTTTCAATGCATCGTATATTTTGGGAATCAATTGTTCGGTTTTTTCATACGTGACATCAATAACCGGACCAATTACCTGAGAAATATATCCAAATTTTTCAGACATGAATTTAAAGATAAAATGATAAAAAAATAAAAATACCTCATTATGAATATTATATGATTCATAATAACGGTTGGCAAAATTACAATTTCCAATTTCAATATGCAAGAAATCTGCAAACTTTTTTGAATATTTCTGTAAATTTTTTGAATCACGAAAAAGAACATGTATATTTGTAGCCTAAAATTAACTATAATAATTATTATGACTTGTACTTTAATAAAAAAAGCAATTAACGGATATATCGTATTGAGTATCATGGTTTTATTTATTTGCATATCCTGCAACAACAAGACAAAAACCACAGACGATATGATTTCTTTCGACACCATCCGGGTAGATGAAACGCAACCTTCGGAAAATGTCAATCCGAATGTCAACATTAGCAGTCATTTGAACATTACATTTATTTATCCGGATTCTTACAAAGATGCCGACATCCTGCATAAGCTACAGTCCGCTTTTGCCGAACGGATGTTTTCTATGAAATACGCCGGTTTATCGCCTCGGCAAGCGGTGGATAGCTTTAAGACACAATATTTCAAGGATTTTCAATGTGAAAAATTTTCCGATGAAGACTACAATCTGGAGGACGAAAGCGGTTTCCAGTATCACTTGGATCTGAAGAATATAATTACTTACAACGGAAATAATTTAGTTTCTTTTCTGGTTGAAAACGAAAATTTTGAAGGTGGCGCTCATGGATCACACAGCATTTTTGGGTATGTAATTGATTTGAATACAGGCGAATATATTTCCGAAGACTCTTTTGCCGGAACTGATTATAAAAAAAATTTATCGGAAATTATCGTAAAAAAAATTACCGAAGCCAATAAAATCAGCGATCCCAAACAATTGGAAGACAAGGGTTATAACAATATCGCCGATATTGTTCCCAATGGAAATTTCACTGTTGACGAAAAAGGAATCACCTATTATTTCAATGAGTATGAGATAGCTGCCTATTTCATCGGAATCATAAAAGTATTTATTCCTTACGAAGAGTTGAAAGTTTTTATTACGGAAGACAATCCGATTATTCCTTTGGCAAAGTCATAAAAAATGGAGATCATTGAAAAATATTTTCCCGGATTAACAGAGAAACAGAAGTTCCAATTCGTTTCGTTATACGATTTATACACCGATTGGAATTCAAAAATCAATTTGATTTCGAGAAAAGATATTGAAAATTTGTACGAAAAGCATATCCTTCATTCATTGGGAATTGCGAAAGCCATTCGGTTTTCCGATCATTCCGCTGTTTTGGATATAGGTACGGGAGGCGGCTTTCCCGGAATTCCTCTGGCGATAATGTTTCCCAAAGTCCGGTTTCTTTTGATAGACAGTATCGGAAAAAAAATCAGGGTAGCGGAAGACATTGCGGGCCGGATTGGTTTGGAAAACGTGGAATGTAAACAGGAGAGGGTAGAGGACGAAAAGCAGAAATTTGATTTTGTTGTCAGTCGCGCGGTGATGCCTTTACCGGATTTGCTGAAAGCGGCAAAAAAAAACATTGTCAAAGACCAGCAAAATGCAATACCTAACGGTTTTTTGTGTTTAAAAGGTGGAGATTTGCAAGAAGAGTTAAAACCATTTAAATATAAAGTTGTTATATATGAATTGAAAGACTATTTTACGGAAGAATTTTTTCGAACGAAGAAAGTCGTATATTTACCTATATAAAATATTGCCATAAAAGCCATCATAAAATAACTAATATGCTAAAAATAAAAATTTTTGTTTTCAATCCTGTTCAGGAAAACACCTACCTTTTGTATGACGAAACAACAAAAGCGGTTATCATAGATTGCGGCGCTTACTCCAACGACGAAAAGAAACAGCTGTCGGATTTTATCCGTGAAAAAAAGCTTACGTTAAAACATGTTTTAAACACGCATCTCCATTTCGACCATATTTTAGGAAACGGTTTTCTTTATGAAACATACGGATTAAAACCCGAATACAATCCGGCAGACGAAGCCATACCCGGTTTCAAGGAAGGATTAATCAGATTCGGATTTTCTACTTTTAAATACGATCTTGTTCTTGCCGAACAATACATTGAAGATAAGGATATTATCACTTTTGGGAACACCCGTTTACAAGCCTTGGCAACGCCCGGACATTCTCCCGGAAGTCTTTCGTTCTATTCGGAAAAAGACGCTTGTGTCTTCACCGGCGACACCCTGTTCAGGTTCGACATCGGACGAACGGATTTGTGGGGCGGCAATTCTGAAGAATTATTGCAATCCATTAAAAATAAACTATTTACACTTCCCGGTGAAACGGTTGTTTATCCCGGACACGCGGAAATATCAACCATCGGTGAAGAAAAAAAATGCAATCCATACATCAGGTAAAAGGCAAAAATCTACCTTTCACCTGCATTTAATAACTATTAATAATTATGACAAACGATTTTGTAAACCGCCACATCGGCGTAAATAAAAAAGAAGCGGAAAAAATGTTAACCGCTATAGGTGTTTCAAGTTTGGAACAACTTATTGATGAAACGATTCCCCAAAATATCAGGCTAAAACAGCCCTTGGAACTCCCGGAAGCCATGACCGAACGCGAATATTCGGAACACATTACCGAACTCGCTTCGCAAAACGAAGTTTTCACTTCCTATATCGGTATGGGTTGGTATGACACGGCTACGCCCGCGGTGATTGTCCGCAATGTATTTGAAAATCCGGTTTGGTACACGTCTTATACGCCTTATCAGGCTGAAATTTCTCAGGGAAGATTGGAAGCGCTTCTTAATTTTCAAACCTTGATTTCCGACTTAACGGCTTTGCCATTAGCGAATTGTTCTCTGCTCGACGAAGCAACCGCAGCCGCTGAAGCAGCTCATATACTTTTCGGCTCCAGAAGCCGTGAACAAGTGGCGAACAATGCCAATATCCTGTTCGTTGACGAAAAAATCTTCGACTCGACATTCGCTGTGATACAAACCAGGACAGCTCCTCATGGAATCGAACTGCAAAAAGGTGATTATAAAACATACACATTTACCGACAAAGTATTCGGAGCGATTGTGCAATATCCCAATTCGGAAGGTTCGATAGAAGATTACGCGGAATTTACTGCCCGTGCAGCCGCTGCCGGAGCCGGAACAGCTGTTGCCGCCGACTTGTTAAGCCTTTGTATCTTAACGCCTCCCGGCGAATGGGGCGCCGACATCGTGTTTGGAAGTTCCCAACGTTTCGGAATCCCCATGTTTTATGGCGGACCTTCGGCTGCATACTTGGCTGTCAAGGATGATTACAAACGGATTATCCCCGGAAGAATTATCGGCATTTCCAAAGACGCTTATGGAAAAACGGCTTACCGTATGGCGTTGCAAACCCGTGAACAACATATCAAACGCGAAAAGGCGACTTCCAATATTTGTACCGCTCAGGCTTTGTTAGCCACAATGGCTTCATTTTATGCTGTTTACCATGGTCCGGACGGTCTGAAAGAAATTGCGGAAAGGGTACATGCCCATGCGGGATTCCTGGCTGAAGAATTGAATAATTTAGGTTATACGCAAGAAAATGAGAATTTCTTCGATACGCTGAAAATTCGTTTGCCGAAAAAAGCTTCCCTGAAAGTTTTGCGGGAAACAGCGCTTGACTGTAAAGTCAATCTTCGTTACTACGACAATCATTGCGTCGGTGTCAGTATCGACGAAACAACTTTGTCTGAGGATATTGGTGTACTTCTGTATATTTTTGCAACCGCTATCCAATCGGAAAAAACATTAGACAAGGAAATTCCCGGCAAAATGTATTTTGACAATCGTTTTCTGCGTACAAGCGCTTACCTGACACATCCGGTATTCAATTCTTACCGTACGGAAACCGAATTGATGCGGTATATCAAGCGATTGGAACGCAAGGATATATCCTTGACACATTCGATGATTTCCTTGGGTTCCTGCACCATGAAACTGAATGCAGCTGCGGAATTGTTGCCGCTCAATCTGTCCGGTCTCGCCAACATGCACCCGTATGCACCCAAAGAACAAACGGAAGGTTATCAGGAACTTATTGAAAATTTATCGGATTATCTGACTACCATTACCGGTTTGCCGGGAATTAGTTTTCAACCCAATTCCGGTGCAGCCGGCGAATATGCAGGCTTGGTAACTATCCGTAAATTCCACGAATACAACGGACAAGCACAGCGGAACATCGTTTTGATACCGGCTTCCGCTCACGGAACCAATCCGGCAAGCGCCGTTCAGGCAGGTTTCCGTACAATTACCGTCAAGACCGATGAATTGGGAAATACCGACATCAAGGATTTGTGGGCAAAAGCCGAAGAAAACAAGGACTCGCTGGCTGCTTTGATGATTACTTATCCCTCTACGCATGGTATTTTCGAAACGAATATTGTGGAAATGTGTCAAATCATCCACGCCAACGGCGGACAAGTCTATATGGACGGCGCGAATATGAACGCTCAAGTCGGACTGACCAATCCCGGTTTTATCGGCGCAGACGTCTGTCATTTGAATTTGCACAAAACATTTGCAATTCCTCACGGTGGGGGCGGTCCGGGAGAAGGCCCGATTTGCGTGGCGCGGCATTTGATTCCCTTCCTTCCTTTCCATCCGGTTGCGGACGATTCTTTCCAGAATACCGTTGCTGCTTCGCCTTTCGGAAGTGCAGGCATTTTGCCCATTACCTACGGATATATCCGCATGATGGGTACCGAAGGATTGACCAAGGCAACCCAAATTGCGATCTTGAGTGCCAATTATTTAGCCGTAAAATTAGATAAAGCCTACGGTATTGTTTATAAAGGCGTACAAGGCAAAGTCGGACACGAATTAATATTAGATTGCCGTAACATCAAAGATTACGCGGGAGTGACCGAAACAGATGTTGCCAAACGCTTGATTGACTTCGGATTTCACGCTCCGACATTATCCTTTCCGGTTCATGGGACGTTGATGATTGAACCGACTGAAAGTGAAAGTCTTAGCGAATTAGACCGTTTCGTCGAAGTCATGTTGACCATCCGTGAAGAAATTGAAGAAATTGCGAATGGAAAAGCGGATAAAACGGATAATGTCTTGCTGAATGCCCCGCATCCGCAGTACGAAGTCTGCGCTGACGGGTGGAATCACAGCTATTCGAGAAGTAAAGCGGCTTTTCCTTTGGAATGGATTCGGGAGAACAAATTCTGGATTGATGTTGCTCGTGTAGATAATGCTTTTGGAGACAGGAACTTAGTTTGTAAATTACTGTAATTTTGTTTAAAAAATAGTTTATTGTGCCATATTGCGTTAAAATAACATAAAAACTGCATTATATCTGTTTTTTTATTTTAACTTTGCACGCAAAAGTGATTAATAATTTATATTTTATAATTAAAAAATTAAGGATTGTCATGTTAAGAAAAGATTTATTAAAATTTGCTTTGATAATTCCTGCCATGGCAGGTTTATGTGTGATGGCAAGTACACCTGACTTTTCCGTTAAATCGAAGAATAAAACCCCTGTGGTTGTAGTTGCTGCAGAGGAAGGAAAAGTTGAAGTGGACAAAACCGTACATGATTTTGGTACGATAAAAAAAGAGGGCGGTAGCGTTAGCGCTGTTTTTACCGTTAAGAATAACACGAAAGCTCCCATTATATTAAGTGAAGTAAGAGCTTCTTGCGGTTGCACGACTCCGGATTGGACGAAAGGACCGATAGAAGCGGGAAAAACAGGAACCGTTACTGCTACTTATAATCCGAGTGGTACAGGTCCGTTTGAAAAAACGGTGACGATTAATGTTTCTGAAGGAGAAAAAACGGAAACGTTCATTGTTAAGATTAAGGGAACGATTGAGTGACAGGAATATAGTACTCAGTATTAAAGAAGAACTCTAATCTTCCGGAATAAAATTAAGAGGCTGTTTCAAAAGTCCGGATTTGTCATTGCGAGCCGTTAGGCGAAGCAATCCAGTGATAATCAATTTATTGGATTGCTTCGCCTAACGGCTCGCAATGATGAGCAAAATACCCTGCTTGAAATTTTTAACAAAAAAATATCCATTTAATTTTGGTTTATAATATAAACTTGTTTACATTTGCACCATAATTTATTAAACAAATCATTTTATATGGAAACAAAATTTACAGAACAGGAAAGTTTGGCGGTAATCAACGAAATGATTGCCCGTGCACGGAACAACGTGCAAAAAGGGGCTGCAAACAACATGATTTACAATGGTTACGCCGTAGCGTTTGTCGCCGTTTTAAATTTTATTTTATTGCAACTATTGCCTGAAGATGCACTCAATTGGTCGTTTTCGGTTTGGTGGTTGATGTTGCCTTCTGCTTTTATCGACTATTGCATAAAAAAGAAGCTTAATCGTTCGGCTATTGTAAGAACGCAGATTGACGGTATCTTGACCCAACTTTGGAGAGGATTCTCTATTTCAGTGGTAATATTTCTTGTTCTGATATTTGGAGTGTCTTATGCATTTGGCCATTGGCGATATTGCTTACTTATAACCCCTGTGATGATGCTTATGGTCGCGATTGCCGAGTTTGTGATGGCAAAAATCTGCAATTATAAACCGTTCTTTTGGGGTGCTGTTTGTTTTTGGGCCGGTATTTTGTTGTGCCTATTTTCGTATTGCATACTCAAACGCGGCGATTTGCATTTTCTTATTCTGGCGGTTTGCATGATTATCGGATTTGTTATACCGGGTTATCAATTGAATAGTTTAGCAAAAAAAGCCCATGTTTAAAGACTTAGACCCATTATTACATTCCCAACTGCGTTTGGCTATCATGTCGCTGTTAATCAGCGTAGAAGAAGCCGATTTTGTCTATCTGAAAGAAGAGACCGGAGCTACTTCGGGAAATCTGAGCGTACAAATAGACAAACTGAACGAAGCGGGTTATATCGAAGTGGCAAAAACCTTCCGCGGAAAAATGCCTCGAACTATCTGTAAAATAACAGATAAAGGCGTAAAGGCTTTCGATACTTATGTGAGGGATTTGAAGACTTATTTTAGGAGTTAAGAGTTGAGAGTGAAGAGTTGGATTTTTTTTTATTTTATTTGGTTTATAATATAAACTAATTTATTATGAAGATTAGATTATTATTGTCTTTTATTTGTTTTTGGGGATTAATGCAAGCACAAACGAAGTTTTCGGGGGAGATTGTCGATAAAAACGGGAGTCCGGTTGCCGGCGTACAGATTGATTTTTCCGAAGGTTTAGTCAAAACAGTTTCGGATTATGCGGGTAAATTTTCTTTTACTTATTCCGATACGCTTAAAAACCGGAATATCCGTTTTCATTCATTGAGTTATAAAAACAAAAATATGATTATTAACAGGGGACAACAATCCGTAAAAGTCATTCTGTTGGATAGTCTGTTTACATTGAACAATGTGGTTATTGCACGGCCTAAGTACGGGCGGTTCAGCGACTATTCGGCGCAAACCGTTAAAATGTCGAGCCTCGATATTGTAACGAATCCGGCAGCGATGGCCGACATGTTGAGCAATATGCGTGTATTGCCGGGCGTTCAGGCAAACGATAATGACGGGCGGTTGATTATTCAAGGTGGAAGTCCGGAAGAATCAAAGATTTACATCAATGATTTGTTGGTAGTAAATCCTTATCGGGCTTCTGCAAAAAATATGGGCGTCCACAGCCGGTTTACCTCCGATTTATTCGACGGAATTATCCTGCAATCAGGAGGTTATAATGCCGAGTTCGGACAAGCTTTATCGGGAATTGTCAATCTGAACACCAAAGATCATTCGGCGATGGAAGCCAAAACGGACATCGCCGTATCATCGGTATATGCAGGCCTCACGCATATTGATCAAAAACCTTCGTATGCGTATCGGGCGGATGTTATGTATTCCGATTTAAATCCTTATTATCAATTGGTTCCCAATGCGTACCAATGGAAGCGTCCCTATTGGGAAGTAGCTGCCGATTTATTTCTGACTAAGGAATTTAACCCGAATACCAAAATGACTGCGCAAGCAAATCTCAGTACCGCAGGAATAAGCTATGCGCTTGATAATGTGGACAGTGTACGATTTAATAAAGATATGTCCAACAAGTATTTGTATGTCCAAGCCAATCTCTATCACAAATTTAATGCGAAATGGAATGTCTCATTAGCAAGCAATTGGATTACGGACGGCTTGTCGGCAACGGATGCTCAAACTTTCGGTGATACTTACAAAAACACGAATACATGGAATCATAACAAACTCATTATCCAGTACATGAATGGGAAAATTATCAACCGGGCAGGAGCGGAATATATCCACAATCCTTATCGGGAAACTTATACGCTTGACAGAGAATACACTACACGTTTTCAAAACGAATGGGCAAGTATTTTCAACGATACGAAGTGGTACATTAACAATAAATTGTCGGCAAATATCGGTTTGCGGGGCGAATATTCTTTGTATCTCAACCGGTTTAATCTGGCGCCGCGCTTTTATTTGGGATATGCCGCGAAACCGGAACATATTTTTTCGCTATCTCTGGGCAGGTATTTTCAATTGCCTGAAATAACTTACCTGAAATCAGATAAATACATTGATTTTACTTCGGTTGACAAGGTAACCGTTTCGTATGCTTATGCTAAAAAACAAAGTAAATTTCAATGGGACGTTTATTACAAAGAATACGACAAGGCCGTGACATACAGCCGGAATCAGCCGCATCCGTTGGCCAATGAAGGAAAAGGTTTTGCTTATGGTACAAGCGTTTTTTGGCGAAATAATTATAAAAATCTGGAATACTGGTTGATGTATTCTTACAACAATGCCGAAAAACAATATGATTGGTTTCAGGAAAAAGTCGCTCCGGATTATATGGCCAAGCATGTAGGTTCGATTACCCTGAAATACTGGTTGAATTCTCCGATGTCGGTTTTAAGCGCCAATTACGGAATTTCATCCGGAACGCCTTATTACAGTGCAGCATATCCTTTCAGTCATTTGGGAACGACGCCTTTCCGGAATAATTTATCCGTTTCTTGGTCGTATCTTCCGAAAAAATGGATAATCATCAATGTCGGTTGTCAAAACGTATTGGGATACAAAAACATATATGGATATGAATTTTCGGAAAAACATTCCGGATTACAAAAAGAAATCGTGAATCCCAGCCGGCGCTTTTTCTTCCTCGGCGTATTTATAACGCTTAGTAAAGACAAGAAACTGAATCAAATCAAGAATTTATAATTATATGAAAACAAAATTATTTTTGCTGATGCTGTTTGCAGCAAGCACGCTCAGCGCACAGAATCAATTAACGGTCGTTATCGACGGTATTGAAAAAATCAAAGGCCAGTTATTTATTGCGGTTTATAACGAAGAAAATTTCAGGAAAAAACCGATTGATTTTCAAATTAAAAAAGTTGAAAATGAAACGATTACCATCGTTTTCGACAGTATTCCCCCGGGGAAGTACGCCCTGTCGGCTTTCCATGATGAAAACAGTAACAACCAATTGGATACCGGTACATTCGGTATTCCTACGGAAAAATACGGATTCAGCAACAATGCCAGAGGGAAGATGGGACCTCCGGCTTTCAAGGATTGTATGATTAAAGTGGAAGAGGAAGATACTGTGATTTATATTACTTTGATGTAAGGGGTTGGGATAAGTATAGGTTGATAAAAACTTATAGGCCAGCCCTGTCGAGAGTAGCAGCCTGTTCCACTGGTCGCTGGCTGCCACACTCATTGTTACTAACGCGATTGCCACAATCGCCACTTTTTTAAAAACTTTTTTCAATTGAACTTTTAATTTAATTGTGCGAATCAAGGGTTAAAAAATAAGATATATGAAAGCGGCGGCAATTTTACCAAACAAAAGGTATGTATCTCTTTACAGGAGAAGTACCGCTGTTGGTCTGTAGTGAAAAGATAAACAGTCATAATTTCTTGATCTGTGAACTCAGGTTCGTTATTATTACTGTATCGTTGGCAATGATATTTGAGTTCCAATGACTTTTCAAAATATTTTAACACTTATTTTATTGATAATTAGAGTATTAACAAATTAAAAATGAATGAGGGCTTCAACCCTTGATTCGCATTATTTATGGCACCGAAAATAATAATTTTTCTGTTTCCTAAAATATTTCTGGCGGCTAATTGTTTTCAACAATAGAAGACAACAACAAATCAATAAAATCAATAAAAAATGAAAAAGAAAATTGTAAAAACAATAATTATAACAGCCGTTATCGCTGTTGCGGTTTTGCTTGTATTTATATTGAAGGGCAATAAGGAAGTGCAATATCAAACGGAAACCGCCATCAAAGGGAACCTGTCTATCACCGTGATGGCTACGGGATATATTCAACCGGTAGAAGAGGTAGAAGTCGGCACACAAGTATCGGGAGTGATTGAAAAAATTTATGTGGATTACAATTCGCACGTGAAAAAAGGACAGTTACTTGCCGAATTAGACAAATTGACGCTTCAGGAAAAACTCAATCAGGCGACGGCTCAACTGAGCAGAGCGCAAAGCGAATTGAACTTGGCAAACCGGCAATATGACCGGGTAACGCAATTGTATGCGTCCAAAGCTGCGACGGAAGTAGCATTGGAAGAAGCGGTCAATCGCAAGGAACAGGCCGAAATGACTTTGAAAGATGCGAAAGCCAATCTCAACCAGGCGAAAGTCGATCTTTCATACGCCTATATCTATTCCCCCATCGACGGAGTCGTGCTCAAACGCGCTGTTAATATCGGGCAAACGGTGGCTGCCATGTTCAGTACGCCCACATTTTTTACCATTGCCGAAGACCTCACCAAAATGCAGGTGGAAGCCGATGTGGATGAAGCCGACTTGGGTCAGGTGAAACTCGGTCAGCATGTTACCTTCACGGTGGATGCCTATCCCGGCGAAACCTTTATGGGAACGGTAAGCCAAATACGAATTAGCCCCAAAGTTACCAATAATGTGGTCACTTACACTGTCATAGTGAACGCACCCAATCCCGATGAAAAGTTATTCCCCGGAATGACGGCAAGTATCCGCATCAACATACAGTCGGAAGAAGGGATTCTGGTTCCGGTAGAAGCCTTGTCGAAGGAGAAAACGTTGCGGGTGAAATCGAACGGAAAAATGGAAGAACGCACTGTTCAAACCGGAATTAACGACGGAGTTTCCATTGTTGCCCGAACGGGAGTGAAAGAAGGAGAGGAAATTATTGTGAATGATTAATGATTGAAAATGAAAATGAAAAATTCCATAAAGTCCCGCAGGGACGATACTTTATTAACCGTAGCGCTTCAGCCTACGGCAATTATAAAAATAGAAAATCTTCAAAGAACTTTTGAAGTCGGTGACGAAACAGTCCATGCACTGAAAGGTATTTCGTTTGAAGTGAACAAAGGTGAGTTTATCAGCATCATGGGGACGAGCGGTAGTGGCAAATCGACGCTATTGAACATACTCGGCTGCCTCGACCGTCCCACTGTAGGCGAATACCGGATTGACGATATTTCGGTAAAAGACCTTTCGGAAGACGAACTATCGACCATCCGCAACCGTAAAATAGGCTTTGTTTTCCAAAATTACAGCCTTCTTCCCCGTACATCGGCGCTGGAACAGGTGGAACTTCCATTACTTTACAATAACACGGTCTCCGACAAACAGCGCCGCGAACGCGCCGAACAGGCATTGGAACAAGTGGGATTGAAAGACCGCATGAAACATACGCCCAACCAAATGTCCGGAGGTCAGCAACAACGGACCGCTATTGCCCGCGCCCTTGCCGGCGACCCTGTCATGCTGCTCGCCGACGAAGCCACCGGAAACCTCGATACACGAACTTCTTACGAGATAATGTGTCTGTTTCAGGAACTTCACGACAAGGGAAAAAGCATCGTCTTTGTCACGCACGAGCCGGATATTGCCATGTTTACGGAACGTACAATCCTGTTGAATGACGGGAACATTGTGAAAGATGGAAAGGTTGAAACCCAATCGGCTCGGCAAATGCTGGAGGCAATTATGAAACAACGTTCGGCATAAGTGGCAAAGATTTAGCCCAAATTTTGTACAAATTTGCAGTTTCGGTAAAAAGCAGTAACTTTGTATCTGCAAATTTATAATAAAAAAATGAATGATGAATTACAATGTATCATTTCAGGAAAGAGCCAAGTTAGGTATGGAGCAAATATCCAAGCAGCAGCCGGTTACCTTACAGCAAGCGAGAACTCAGGCACTTTGGATAAAGCAGACAAGCACTTCAAACACAAAGAAACGGAGAAATTAAAACACTATATTGAAAATCAAAATCTTTGGATAAAGAATATTGATTTAAGTAATTTTATTTCAGAAGGTGCAGAACAGAAAGTGTATATGAAAGATAGTCGTTCTGTTATAAAATTGAATGATGCTGTCTATTACCTTTCGTGGATAGATTATTTTGTTAATCTATTGTTGCACAATTACTTTTTCCCAGATACCGCATACAATTTATTAGGATTTTTCGAGAATGAGTTTATTGTGTATGCAGTTGTGGAACAAAGTTTTGTAAATGCTACCGAAATAACGAATTTGGCACTTGTTGAACAGTTTATGAAAGCAAACGGTTTTCAAAAAACACGAAACAACGATTATTTCAATCCCGAATTGGGCATTATTCTTGAAGATTTGCATGATGAAAATGTACTGACAAGCAACGGAATACTGTATTTTATTGATACCGTATTTTATCCGGTATAACTAATATTCCAAATAGTACAGGCTTCAAACTGCATCTATCTGCCGACAAGTAGATATTATTTGCCCTGCATAGCAGAACACATTTCGTAAGCGGCTGTTGTTCAATTATTTTACCTCCCTTTGATTCGACGATCTGATTAACTCTATCACTACTCAGATTCTCAGAGTAGAGTACAATTTGACCATAAAATATTTTCCATCCTCATTTGTCTTCATGAATAGAAATCATTAAAAATGCAGAACGAAAATTTATAAAATTGCAAACAATGAAAATAAAGAATCTACTAAAAATAGCGTGGGAAGCCTTGTTGCTGAACAAAAAACGTGCTGTGCTGACGATGCTGGGTATCATCATAGGCATCTCGTCGGTGGTGCTTATGGTCAGTCTTGGGCAAAGTTCTACGACACTCATCCGGAATCAAGTCTCCGGCTTTGGCACCAATCTGATTATGGTCAGCAATGTTCGGAAAGACGTGATGGGTGTTGTGGTGGGCACGGAAAATATGAAAAACATGAAACTGAAAGATGTGGAAGCCATTCGCAAACGGGCGCGTCATATTACCCAGGTAACGCCCTGTGTAACAGCCATGGAACAAATGGTGTGCGGCTCGCACAACTGTCCCGGTGTGATGATGGGAGCGAATGTGGACTATTTGGCTATTTCCAACTCCAAGATTGACAAAGGACGCGCGTTTACCCTGCAAGAAGAGGAAACTGCCGCCAAAGTGTGTATCCTCGGACAAACGGTGATAAAAAGTCTTTTCCCCAATGGCGAAAATCCGGTGGGAAAAGAAGTCCGTTTCGGCAAAATGCCTATGGTTGTTATCGGGACTATCGCTGAAAAAGGGAAAAACTTTACGGGCGATGATTACGATGACATTATCATTGCACCCTATACAACCGTACAGAAACGTTTACTGAATATTGATTATATCCACATGATTATGGCCACAACAACCTCAGAAGAAGATTCCGAAGTTGCGGTTAAGGAAGTACAATCCATCATGACGCAAATGCACAAAATCAAATCCGATGAAGATGCTGATTTTGAAGTGACTTCTCTCACGCAAATGCTGGATATGATGAACTCTATTATGGGTGTTCTCTCGGCGTTTTTGGTTGCCATAGCCGCCATATCGTTAATTGTCGGCGGCATCGGCATCATGAACATCATGTATGTGACCGTTACCGAACGGACACGCGAAATCGGGCTGAGGCGTTCGTTAGGCGCAAAAAACAAAGATATTCTCCGCCAATTCCTGTTCGAGAGCGCGATATTGAGTTTAGCCGGCGGCATCATCGGCATCATTGTAGGGCTTTTGTTATCCGCTTTGGTATTATTTGCGTTTGACATGGGCTTTATGGTCAGCATTACCGCTATTGTGGTCTCGTTTATAGTATGCGCAACAATCGGCATCTTTTTCGGGTGGTATCCCGCCAAAAAAGCGGCAGCGCTCGACCCGATTACGGCGCTAAGGTATGAGTAATACTAATTTTGTTTTCAACGTGATAAAAATTATTCCGATTTATGGTAGGGTAAAGCGGGTTTTATGCGGTTTTATTATATATTACAAAGGTTAAGACATGTTGAATAAAACAGAGTTTGAAATACTATTCAACCGGTATTTTGATGCTATTCGCAGTTTTGCGTTTTATAGGTGTGGAGATATGGAAACAGCATCTGATATTGCGCAGGATGTTTTTTTGCGAGTATGGGAAAAACGTCAAGATTTAAACACAAGTAAAATAAATGTTCTACTTTATAAAATGGCAAAAGACTTTTGTACAAGCAATTACAGACATAATTTGTGCAGGATGAATTTTGAGCAGGCTATGACGTTACAAAATGATTGCGAGGTTTCGCCTGAAGATGAAATGCAATTTAAGCAGATGGTAGCCGATTATGCATTGGTTCTTTCAAAAATTCCTGAAAATCAACGAGTTGTATTTCTAATGAGCCGTGAAGACGGGATGAAATACAGGGATATTGCCGAATGTCTTCACATCAGTGTCAAAGCGGTTGAAAAGCGGATGACTTCTGCGTTAAAATTTATTAAAAAAAATCTTTTACAATGGATATAAGAAAAATTAAAATCACTCCTCAATGGAGTAAAAACAAAAAAGAAATTTGGGATGAAATGTTTGAATGCATAGCGGGTGATGACAGCATAAAGCCCGCAAAAAAATGGGTTTCATACCTGAAATATGCAGCTATCCTTATTATTGCAGTTCTTTTGTTTGGCAGTTTGTACAAAATTGAAAATAAAACAGCTTTCGGACAGCATCTAACCATATATCTTCCGGATAGCTCACGAGTTATTCTAAATGCGGGGAGTAAAATAACATACAGACCATATCTGTGGTTCGCTTTCCGTAGTGTTAAACTGGAAGGAGAAGCCTTTTTTGAGGTAAAGCAAGGTTGCAGGTTCAGTGTCATATCAGGACAAAATCAAGTATATGTACATGGCACGACTTTTAATGTTTTTACCCGCCCTGAAATGTACCGCGTAACCTGCCTGACAGGACGAGTGGGAGTTCATATCAATAATGAAACATTTTCTTTGGAACAAGGCATGCAAGTAACATTACGTTCACAAAAGCCACAAATAGAGAAAAATATGATATGCGCTATGGGTTGGATGAGTGAAAAATTTGTTTTTACGGAAATTCCTCTTCCCGAAGTTGTTGCTGAAATTGAGCGGCAATACAACATTCGCGTTACGGCAGACAAAGCTATGAATCAACTTTATACGGGTTACTTTTTAAAAACGGAACACCCGGAAGACGCACTTGAAATCATTGGCAAACCATTCGGAATAACATTTAAGATAGAAAGGTGAAAGGCATCCGGATAACTTTTTTATTGCTGTTTATTGCTGTTGCGGCAGGTTTTTCGCAAAATGTTCGGTTGGATGTTAACAGAAAACCATTGAACAGGGTGTTGAGTACACTTGATTTGGAAATCTCTTTTGATGACAAGGCTTTGTCAACTTACAGCGTAACAGTTTCAAAATCATTTAAAAATTCCGAAAATGCTTTGTATTGGCTGCTTCGCGATAAACCTTTTGCGATAGAAAAAATCGGAAATGTATTTGTGATTGTTCCTGTAAATAACAGCAGCCAACAAACGACAATAAATGAGCGATTTGTATTCAATGGAGCGGTTATAGACAGCCTGAGTCGCCAAACGCTTGAATATGCTACCATATCTTTATTAAGTACCGATATGGTAACTATTACAACCGGAATAACCAATAACAAAGGACGGTTCCGTATTGAAACGAAAACAATTCCTCATTTGATAAAAATCAGTTGCTTTGGATATAAAACGCTGATTGATGAAATTCCCAATTTGAACGAAGAATGGGGCGAATTTTCCCTGTCTATTACAGAAATTCTACTTTCGGAAATAATTGTAACGGCAAATACTCAGACTAAACCGAACTCTGTGAAGTACGATGTGACGCCTCAAATGTGTAATGGTTCCGCCAATGCGTTGGAACTGTTAGGAAAAATACCTGAATTGCATTATGATAAATTATCAGATAAAATAATTGTAAATCAGCAAAATAACATACTTTTACTTATAGATGGCGTTCAATATTCACAGCATTTTCTAAAGCATCTTTCCCCAAACCGTATTCATGCGGTCGAAGTTGTTCGCGCCTTGTCCGGACGTTTTGTATCAGACGATTACGATGCAATCATTCAACTTAGCCTCAAGAAAGATTACACAGGATTTGATATTAACTTCTCAAACAGAACTTCTTTGAATTTAAGTGAGACTAACAATTATTTGACAGAAAACAGCCCCGACTTGGGGATTATTTATACTACCAATAAATTCAACTTTTTCGGAACGTATTCTTACAGCCATGAAAAATGGAAGATGTACTCAACGAAAGAATTAACTTATAATTCATCCGAATTTGTGTCCTTTCCGGAGAAGAACCCGAATGATTTGTCGGCCTATGAAAGCAATATTCTAACCGGAGGAATCAATTATCAGGTAACGCCCCGGCAATTTATAGGCGCTCATATTGATTATTCATACGGTAATGCCAATACGCATCAAAAATATACCATGAAATCAGCAGACAAAACACAAAACAATAGCCGAATCTTTGAAAATACTACAGAAATCGGAACGAAATACAATATGATTACAAGCGCATTGTCATATAAAGGGCAGCTGAATAATCGCATGCATCTGTATGGCAATTTTTCCTACAATTATTATTATAACGACATCGTAAATAATTACAATCAAAATGATTTCAAGAATTATAAAAGCGAAAACCTGTACAATGAATATAAGAACCATACTGTATTTAACATCGAAAACCAATACGCGATTTCTTCCTTCTTGTCGCTTGAGTCAGGATATTCCAATGTCTGGCGAATGTACGGTTCGGAAAGTAGTCTGGGGCGTGGATTCTTGGATTATACGGAATTCCGAAATAAAGCATTTCTTTACCTGTCATTCTTTCCCTCCGACAGGATTTGGATGAAATCGGGTCTTGCTATCGAGCATATCAAAACACGAGGTAAATATAGCCACAATAACTATTTGCGGATGTTACCCTATTTACAAGTGTGTTATAATTTTAACAAAAAAATAAATGTTCAGGTAAATTACTCTACAAATCAGTCCTATCCCTCTATCTACCAACTCAGTCCAATGAGTTTGGTAATTGATACCTTCCTGACGCAAGTTGGGAATCCCGCTCTAAAATCAGCGCTTAGACATCAGGTTTTTGCGGAATTTACTCTCCGGAACAAAATAAAAATAATACCTCAATTTGTTTTCGTGAACGATGGTATTAGCGAAGTATATGAGAGAAGGGAGTTTAAACTGTTCCGTATATTCGGAAATATTCAATTTCGTGAATATAGCGTACAGGCGACTTATGACCAAGCACTGAATGACCGTTTTCGGTTGAAAAACGCAGTTTTATTTTATTATGACGAGGCACATCATAATGAGGTCTTTAACTCGTTAAATGGATGGATACTCCAATCAGAAATAAATTACTATAATCAACCGGCGTATTTTGGTGTACAAGTGGGATATTACCGTAATATGAGGAAAAATATCCTGTGGCAAGGTTATCAGATGCAAAACAGAGATTATTGGAGTGTTACGGTACAAAAAGAATTGTGGCACAATCGGATTTCTGTCATGTTGTCCTATATTCCACCTGTTTCTTTAGGAATCAGGCATGAGCGAACAAAAGCGATGGAAACACCTCTGTTTCACGAAAAAACAATCATAGATATGGCCTCTCAAAAACAAATGTTGCTTCTAAACGTTAATTTTCATTTAGAGCATGGTAGCGCAAGCCTGTTGAGAAAAATGCAAAAATCAACGAAGAACGTGAGAAACAGATAATGGGAATAAAGTAAATTATTTTTTCCAATTTATGGTAGGGTATCATAGAATTTATGCGGTTTATAGATATAAACAAAATAAAAATGAGAAACTTGGTTTTAATGTTTACAGTGGCAATATTCATATTGTCAGGAGGATGCACTCCGGATGCGGACGAGGAAATAACAAATCAAACGTCAAAATTAGTAGCAAGAGCCTCAAATGGAGAAATTGCGACAAGAAGTTCAAGCGATTCGAATAATTCGGAAGTTGTTATCTTTACCGGAAACGATATACTGTGGTTTAATGAAACTACAAGGGAAATTCGATTTAGGGATAATATGTTGATTAGTAATGATATACGTATTTGGCGTACTGTCAAATTTTATGTCAGTGATGAATATCTCTTTTCGTCGATGATTTTTGTTTCAGATTTAAGCTCAAGTATTTACAATAGTCTTGTTTTTTATTACAGTATCATGGAAAACAAATTTTATCTTGCAGATGGCTATCCTGTGAATGTATCTGTACTGCCTAAGCCTCAGGAAGCGCAAAAAAAGAGAGATGAAAATATGAGGGAGATAGCAAATGAGTGGAATAAGTTCATTGAGCAAATGAAAGCAGAAAGCAAATTGAATAATAACTAATTTAACATTTAATAATAATTTTAAAAACGAAAAAGATGAAACGAAAAATTACATTTTTAAGTATTTGTCTTATTGTTTCTTTCTTGTCAACATCATTGTTTTCTCAAGAAAAGATAATAGCCTATCCACAGTCAGGAGAGTGGGTAAGTTATGATGGCAAAGAAATGATTTCCAAAATACTGAAAGACGGCAAAAACCTTTGGATTGCAGCCAATTCAGGTCTTTTGCAATTAGATACGGAAACGGAATCAGTTACTTTCCACGATTTGGGTATTTCCGATTTGCCCCGCCTCCGGAACCTGGTGAAAGACAAGGAGGGAAACTTGTGGATAACGACACAACGCAGTGGAGTTGTCAAATATGACGGCCAAAGATTATTGGAACATTATGACAAATCTAATTTTTCCCTTGCCACCGACCAATATTGCACATCTATTGCCATTGACGCAAGTAACAATATATGGATCAGTTCTTTGTCGTACCTGAACCGGTTTGACGGAAACGCATGGCAAGCATGGACTACCCCCCGAGGCGCTGTCGCTAACAATTGGTTTATTTCTGATTTAAAATTTGAACGCAATGGCGATTTATGGATGAGTGGAGATTCTCCGGAATGGCGTTTGGCGAGATTTACCGGACAGGAGATTCAACCTGTTCCCGAAATAACGCAAGCGGTTTCCAGAATTTTAATTGACCAGGATAATAACAAATGGCTGGCAAGTTTACAAGGTTTAATTAAGTATGATGGTACGCACTGTGTTACATGGAATACTGAAAACTCCGGTCTTCCCGCTAATGATATATATGATATCAAGCAAGATGCTTCGGGTAATTTATGGTTGGCATGCAATAAATATTTGGTTCGATTCGACGGACACGAATTTACCAGTTATACAAACCCGTTGCTTCTGGAAAAAAACGAAAGAGACTTCATTTTGTGTTTGGAATTAGATGAGCGCGACAATATCTGGTTAGGCACAAAATTGAGTGGGTTATTCAAGTTCATACCGGCACAAAGAAGTTTCCTGCGTATTTCACAAAGTCCGACCTCCATAGAAACGGTTTCAGGCGAGAATGAGAATTTTCTTATTCGCAGTACTGATTCAAAAGTGTCCGTTAATTTCCTGTTGACCGCTGCCGGCAAAGTATCGCTTTCAGTATTCGATTTGCAGGGAAAAGAAGCGGCCTCTCTGTTGAAAGACCGTTATTTGAGTAGCGGAAATTATCAATATTCCGTTCATTTGACAACCGGCGTTTATCTTATCCGATATATTGTTGACAATAAAATAATTACCCGGAAAATTTTAGTTAAGTAATAAACTATATAAATAATAGTTTAATTTGCTAAGAAAATAGTTTGTTGTGCACCCAAGTCAAAAAATGTTTCATAGAATTTAATTTAAATTGTTAGACAATAACTTCCACTCCAAGGTTTTCCGGCGGGATTTTTTATCCTGCCGGAAAACCTTGGAATAGAAATAATAATAGATTCAATTAATTATTAATTCAATTAATAGCCTGGATTTTGATAGGCTTTCTTTTCTGCCTCGGGCATATCCAATCTATCCATTTGTCCTTGTGGAACAGGACGCAGATAATGAACTGTTTTGTTGATGGTGCGGGTAAATGTTTTGGGCGTATGAGTTCCGGCATCAGCAATTTGATAAGTACCGGCAATTTCTTCCCATTTTTGTGTGCGTACTAAATCGAACCAACGATAACCTTCGCCGAAAAACTCGCGTGAACGTTCAGCCAAGATATAATTGATGTCTATTGTAGCGGGAGTGGCAGCCACCATTTCAGCGCTATGGTCTTCTACTTTAGTTGCATTTTCAGCATTGCTAAAACTCCATTTTCCGGCTCTTGCACGAAGCACATTGACCAAATCTCCGGCACTTTGACCTGCTTTGGCGGTTGCTCCCTTTACAGCGGCTTCGGCAGCTACCAAGTAGATTTCAGAAAATTTAGCGATGTCGAACGGACGACAAGTACTGCCATTCGGTGTTCCTAACCCGTTGCCGTTATCGGTACGATAGGTTCCAATCTTCCAAAGTCCCGGATAAAACTGTCTGTTAATACCTTGCGGAGAAATTACCCAGTCGGCTCTTCCCGGTAATTCACCGGCGCCAATGTTACTATTTCCTAATTCGGAAGGATAAGTAATACTACCTGCTGATTCATCCGGCAAGAATGTGAGTATAGCATCGCCAAGACCGTAATTTACACCTTGAATACCGGTATTTTTACCCGGATATACAGGCAAGCCGTTAGCATTATACAAAACAGATGCGCTATTATTTTTTTGCCAATTGGCATGGTAAACGCTTGTAAAAGTACCATCGTAACGAGAATCGTTGGTCTTGTCGGCAAACGTATTCGTAAAGACACCGATAGGAGGAGCCATACGTGTCCATGGACGACCTCCCCATTGAGCAGCTTCACGGGGAACAGAACTTACTTGGGTTCCGGTTCCATCATTTTTTGTGTTACTTCTTAAATTCTCCATCTGAGGCGTTACCATCCAACAGGCAAAGTTATCCGGCGCTTCTCCGTTTGCATAACCAAAATCTATTCCGCCGTTATATTGTGCGCTTGCATTGGTATGATCGGCAAACAGCAAGATTTCGCTATTGCGGTCGTTTGATGCCAAGTGCACTTGGTAATAAGTTTCCTGCAATTTGAAAGGTCCGGGATTCGCAATCGCTTCGGTAGCTACATCGTAAGCTTGTTGGAAATACCAGGCAGCATCATGTCCATCAGGATCGGTACGTGGAGCTTCGGGATAAGTAGGAACACTATTTGGATTTTGCAACCACCATCCGTAAGTCAGATAAGCCTTAGCCAAATAAAGACGAGCTGCTGTTTTTGTGGCAGTACCTATCAGGCGAGGATTGTCGGGAAGGTCTGTTACCGCTTGTTTCAAATCGGGAAATATACCTGTCGTATAAACTTCAGGCACCGTGTTGCGCTTGGATGTTCTTACAGTAGATGTGTTGAATTTTAAGTTACCTGCTCCCAAATCCAGAGGTACACCGCCAAACGTTTGTACCAGATAGAAATAGTCAAATGCACGGAAGAAACGGGCTTCTGCTATCAATGACGGAGCCAATCCTACGGCTTCTGCATTTTCTATTACTCCACTTGCGGTGTTGATATTAGGGAATGCTGCATTCCAAAGCACATCCGCACGAGAAGAAGCCGGTGTCATCGTTCCACCGCTGGTCATATCGGCATCCTTAAAGTTTGCATCGGCGCTGGCTGCCCAAGTATATTCGTCGGTACCGGTCAGGGTAATGTTGTAGTAATAACCTTGACCAAAAATGTAGCGCAAGTGCGCATACATAGAAGTCAATCCACTCTCAACGCCTTCCTTGGTGGTAAAAAATCCGGGGTCGTAAGTAGCTTTCGGCTCTTCTTTCAAAATATCGGAGCATGCCATCGACAGGAGCAATAACATCAATGCTCCCATCATTACTTTTATATTTATCTTTTTCATCATTATTGATATATTAGATTTATTAAAATGTTAAATTAATACCGACCAAGTAACTGCGTGTGGACGGAGTGTTGGTACCGATAGTCAAAATACGTTCGGTAACCAAACCTGTGGTTACCGCCGAATTTGCATTATCTCCGGAACCATAGGAGTTCGTTTCCGGATCCATACCTGATTGTTTTGTGTAGGGGGAGAACAATACAAACGGATTCAGTACACTTGCATACAGTCTCAAATTTTGAATACCCAAATTCTTAACTGCCGATTGATTGAAGGTATAACCCAAAGTGATCGTGCGTATTTTCAAATAGGAAGCATCGAATAAGGCAAGCGTATTACCATATTTAGGATTATCACCGCTCAACAAACCACCGGGTTTCGGGTATCTTGCGCCGGTATTTTCAGGAGTCCAATAATCCACATTTACCTGACCGCGACGTCCGGTCAACATATTGAGGTAACCGTTGGCAGCATAGAGAGAACTGATGAGCTGACCGCCACTCTTGAAAGCGCCGATCACGGTAAAATCAAATCCTTTGTATCCTACACGTGTATTGAATCCACCTTGAAAGCTCGGATCTACTTTTATCACTTGGCGGTCTGCACCTCCACCATCCAATGCTCTTTTGGGTGTACCATCGGCATTGTATTCACCGAGATATTCTATCTTAATATCTCCCGGGTGTGCTTGCGGCTCCAAAATGTTCATGTAGGGATCGCCTTCTTGCCAAAGTCCGGCATATTTGGGGGCATAGATTACATTGATGGGGCTGCCGACAAACCATGCATTATCTATGTTTTGAAGTTCTCCTGATGCAAGGGAAACAATTTTGTTTTTGTTCGTATAGAAATTGACACCAGCTTCCCATGTCCAACCATTGACATTTTTTAAGATAATTCCATTTAGTGAAAGTTCAAAACCTTTGTTTTGAGTATTTCCGGCATTTGCCATATAGCTGCTTACGCCTGAAGTAACGGGTAAGCTTATCGGCAACAAAACATCTTTGGTGTCAGTTATATAATACTCTGCCGTACCGGATAAACGATTGTTGAATAGAGAGAAGTCCACACCATAGTTCCAAGTAGTAGAATATTCCCAACCCAATCGGTCATTTGGAGATGTACTTACATAAGTACCTGTTATAAAACCGGAAGTTGCATCACCGAAGTTATAAGGTCGGGTAGCCAAACTTCCCCGTGTCTGGTAGGGTGCAATTGCCTGATTGGAGGTTTCGCCATAACCTACCCTTAATTTCAGGTTGTCGATCCAATTGACATTATTCATAAAGCTTTCTCTTTTGAGATTCCATCCCGCGGAGATGGCAGGATAAGTATGACCTTGATGTCCGGGCGCCAATCTGGAAGATTTATCATTGCGGACGGTAGCCGAAATCATATAGCGGCTATCATACGAATACATGATACGAGCCATATAAGATTCCAATCCGGTCTTTCTATATTGTTGATCATCAGGATTAATAGCTCTTTCGCCATCCGTCCGTCCTAAATTATACCATTGGAAATTAGCAGGTACACCTCTTGCAGTCATCCGCGACCGGTTGTACTGGGTTTCCTCGGCGGAATACATTGCTACAGCATTGATTTGATGTACATCAGCAAACGTGCGGTCGTAGGTCAACAGGTTTTCTACCGCCCAGTTGGTATTTATTGAGTTGCTGACAGAGGCAGAGGAAGGGTTGGTCGCAGAGGCGTTATTGATTCCTTGTCCTGTATAGGAACCGCCCGTTGTCATACGTAAGTTCAAACCTACATTGATACGATATTTCAAACCTTCTACGTAAGGTATTTTCACCTCGCCATAGACGTTATTATAAGTACCTAATCCTCTGGTTTGGCTGAGCATATTATCTCTATTTGTTTCTATCACATCTCTTGTATAGACCCATGCGCCTTTATCTGCCGGCATATCTACCGTTCTTTTCCAAGTACCGTCTGCATTATACGGATTGAGAAGCGGCGACATCTGCAATACTTGATAGATGCCTCCGGAGCTGATATTTTCGATCACGTTGTAGTTCGTGTTAGTAGTGAATCCAAGTTTAAAGATACCTACTTCCTGATCCAAACTACCACGCAAAGAAATACGATTGTAGCCTTCCAAAGGCACTACACCTTGGTCTTTATAATAACCAATGCCGAAATTATACGAACCATGTTCGGTACCACCAGAAACACCTACATCATGGCTTTGTACGCTACCTGATTTGAAAAATAAATCTTGCCAATCCGTATTTACGGCATCTTCATCGGCTGTATTATTTACATACGCCGGCAAATTAGCATATTTACGCATCTCAGCATATTTCGGACCATCCATCATGTCAAATTTGGAGAAAATCTCTCTTGTACCGAAATAACCATTGTACGATATTCTCGCTTTTTGACCGCTTTGTCCTCTATTAGTGGTTATCAAGAGCACTCCATTTGCGCCACGTGAACCGTAAATAGCGGTTGCAGAAGCATCCTTTAGGATATCCATACTCTTGATCTCATTCGGGTTGATGTCACTGAGGTTTCCACTGAAAGGAATACCGTCCAAAACGATCAACGGATCATTTTCTGCATTCAGCGAACGTGTACCACGAATACGAATTTGCATTTCAGCGCCCGGTTTAGAAGATGTTTGCGACATTTCCACACCGGCAATACGACCTTGTAAGGCTTGTGCAACGTTGGTGGATGCAACAGCACGGATATTGTCTCCGTTCATGGAAGCCACCGAACCTGTCACCGCCTCCCGCCGTTGCGTACCATAACCGATAACCACTACTTCTTGCAGCGCTTTGGTATCTTCCGATAATATTACATCAATCCGGTTCCGTCCTTGTACGGGAATCGATTGTGTAACATATCCCATATACGAAAAATCCAAAACGGCGTCGCGGGAAACCGTAAGCGTGTATCTCCCGTCAACATCCGTTGAAATTCCTTTCGTTGTACCTTTTTGTACAACACTTACGCCAATTAAGGCTTCACCATTATTATCCACTACCGTACCCGACACAGAAATATCCTGTGCAAACAAGCTAAAAGGAATAATAAGAAACAATAATAGAAACCGAACCGGTTTCGAGAGTTTGTTAAAAAAGTTTTCCATAATAATAAAAACAGTTTAATTCATAAATTATGTATAATATGTATCTCTCAATCCAAATATGATAGGCAAAGGTATGCTTTTGGAAATAAACATACCGCTAAAAATGTTACAAAGATTGTTGTTGGTGTAACTTGTAATTTATTTTTGTATATTTGTCCCCTATTTGTCCTCTATTTGCTATGATTTATAAACCTAAATAAGTTGCACATGAATACGATTATTAATTTATTTGAAAAGAGCGTTGAGAAATTCGGAGACAGTACTTTTTTATGGGAAAAGAAAACTACTGATTTTGAACCTATTACCTACAATCAAACGAAAGAACAGGTTTACCGTCTGGCTGCTGGATTAATGCAGATGAGAATAAAGCAAGGAGATAAAATCGCTTTGTTGTCGGAAGGTCGGAACGAATGGATTATCAGCGAATTGGGTATTTTTTATGCAGGTGCGGTTAATGTCCCGTTATCTGTAAAATTGGAAGAGAGTAATGATTTGATTTTCAGGTTAAAACATTCGGAAACCAAGTACATTATCGTATCCGGAAATCAATTAAAAAAAATCCGGGCGATTATTTCTTCCCTTCTTTTTATAAGAAAAATTATAATTCTTGATCCGCAGGAGAAGTATGCGTACAACGAAATCTTTTTGGGTGATGTTCTCTCCGCAGGCGATAAATTTCTGGAAACCAACAGGGATGATTTGATTGAGCGAAGCCGTTCGATTCAAGACAACGACATGGCGAATATCAGTTATACTTCCGGAACGACAGCCGATCCCAAAGGCATTATGCTTTCGCACCGTAACTATACGGCCAATGTCGAACAAGTGATGTCGCTTATCACGATTACTCCCCAGGATAGTAACTTGATTATCATTCCATTAGACCATTGTTTCGGACACGTGGCAGGTTTTTATTCTTTTATGGCTTATGGCGCCAATGTGGCTACCGTGCAAACCGGCAAGACGCCCATCGAATCGCTTAAAAATATTCCATTGAATATCAATGAGTTTAAACCGGCGATTATCCTGAGTGTACCTGCTTTGGCAAAAAATTTCCGGAAAAACATCGAAAGCAACGTCCGCAAGAAGGGAAAAATGATGGAAAAACTTTTCAATCATGCGCTTAAAACGGCATACGCTTATAACAAAGAAGGTTACAACAAAGGTGGTGCAAGTCAGTTATTGAATAAATTTTTATTAGCCATTTATGATAAACTGATTTTTTCCAAAGTCCGGCTGGCCATGGGCGGAAAAATGAAGTTTTTCGTTGGCGGCGGTGCGCTTTTGGACATTGAATTGCAACGTTTCTTTTATGCCATCGGCATTCCGATGTTTCAAGGTTACGGGCTTTCGGAAGCGACTCCCGTCATTTCTTCCAATTCGCCGAAAAAGCACAAATTAGGTTCGTCGGGCGCCTTGGTTGCTAATCTTGAACTCAAGATCCTTGATTCGGATGGTAATGAATTACCCGTTGGAGAAAAAGGAGAAATCGTAATAAAAGGAGAAAATGTGATGCTGGGTTATTGGAAAAATCCGGAAGCGACTCAAAAAACAATCATCGACGGATGGTTGCACACCGGCGACATGGGTTACATGGACAAAGATGGATTCCTTTATGTATTAGGCCGTTTCAAAAGTCTTTTGATTGGCAGCGACGGTGAAAAATATAGTCCCGAAGGGATTGAGGAAGGTATTTGCGACAAAAACAAATTCATTGAACAAATGATGCTCCATAATAATCAAGATTCTTACACAGTGGCTTTTATCGTTCCCGATAAAGAACAGTTGAAAAGATATGTCAAGGAAACCCAACCCCATTTGGATTGGAATTCGCCGGAAGCGAAGGAATTGGCTTTACTGAAGATACAAGACGTTATCAATCAATACAAAACCGGAGGTATTTACGCGGGAGAATACCCTGATCGTTGGTTACCGGCTGCGATTGCTGTTCTTCCGGAGCCGTTTACGGAACAGAATCAACTGTTGAATTCTTCTTTGAAAATGGTTCGTTCGAAAATTGAAACGCATTACAAAAGCCGCTTGGAATATTTGTTTAAATCGGAAGGGAAGAACATTCTCAATCCGTTTAATATGGAATCTTTGTAATTCTTAACATAAAAAGGGATATTGTTTAGAAGTTTTTGGGTTATTTAGCATATTTATGTAGGATAAATCGAAAAAATACCTATAACTTTGCACCGTTATTTTTAATTATTTAAATACAGTTCGTTTATGAAGAAAATTTGTATCGCATTGTTTATGGTGGCAGCGTTGACGGTATCATTATCGACCTCCGCTCAAGCTAATAAAAAAGAAGGCGCTAAGGCGAAAACCGAACAAGCTGAAAAGAAATCAGGAGAAGCAAAAGCTTGTTGCGCTGAAAAAAAGGACAAGGCTTGTTGCGCCGATAAAGCCGATAAAAAGGAAAAAGATTGTTGTAAAGAAGAAGGAAAAGCAAAATCTTCTGCTAATAAAGAAACTGCCGCTACGGAAACAAAATCCTGCGGAAAAAAGAAATGATAGGGTTTCTTAGCGATTACACAATTCTCTGAATTCACAGTAAACGCAATTACTTTCAAAAGTGGTCTGTCTGAAAGGGATATCCCGATTAAACAGATCACTTATTTTTTGAATATACAGTGTTTCAAATGCTTCATTCAAATTCCTGAAATCTTCAATCGGTTCTTTTTCATGCTCAACCACCGGAGAAAAATTTTCCCTGCCCGCGTCCTGCATATACAGCAAAGCCGGAACGACGGGAAGTTCAAATGCTTTTTTCCGGATTAAAACCGAAGCGTAAACAAAAGTCTGAAAAATGTGAGAAGCCCGTTTGTCTTTTTCCGTAATCAAGTCTTCCAACGTTTTGTAAGTTTTGCCCGAACTGCCTGTTTTATAGTCCATAATCAGGAGTTTTCCGTTTTGCTCTTCCAAACGGTCGATGATTCCGCCGATTTTGAGTCTGACGGATTCATCCGGTAATTCGATAAAATCGTAATTTTTCCATTCCAGGCCGAAAATCGTGAAAGGCGTCCTTCGCCGGTCAAACGCAATCAAACGTTCGAGCATTTTGCAAATTACCCGGAAATTAATCAGTTGTTCGCCGTTGTACCGGGATTCGTCAACCGGTTTCCCTTTGAAATAGACTTCTTCAAAAGCTTTTGATACCAATTTTCGGATCTTATAATCCAAACCGGGTTGCAAATAAATGTCTAAGCGTTCCTTTTCCACCACAAAAGGTGATACAGGCGTTTTATCCTGTGTACCGGATATTTCCCGGTATAAAAATTCAGCGGCGCGGTGGAATATCGTTCCGAAAACCGAAGAATCCAGCTCATCGGATAATTCGTCGGGCGTTTCGTAACCTTTTATTTTTTGTAAATAAAAACGAAGGGAACAATCAATAAAAGTATTCAGATTAGATGGGGTTAGCGGCTTGGCTTCGGGATTCGTATTGAAATCGTATTTTTCTTTGATCAAGCGGATTATTTCGTCCGTTTTCGGAATGATAACCGGCTGAACTTCCATCGGTTTCACTGTCGATTGCAAGGTATATCTCCGGATATTCAAGCGGGGATCGACAAGCATTTGCAGCAGGAAACGGCTCATTTCGGCTTTGCCGGTTTGCGTTTTATCCGTACTGTAAACCAAAGTGATTTTTTCGGCTCGCTGCAACAAACGGTAAAAATAATAGGCATAAATCGAATCCTGATGTTCGATGGTGCTTAATCCTAAATGCGAGCGGAGGAACTGCGGAATAAACGTGTTTTCATTGCTGCTTCCCGGCATAAATCCCTCATTAGCGCTCAATATCAATAAGTTTTTGAAATCAAGCGTCCGGGTTTCGAGTACGCCCATAATTTGCAATCCTTTCACCGGTTCCCCGTGAAAAGGGACTTGTGTGGCGGATAACAATCTCCTCAACAAACGCAGGAAAGTCGATTTTTCAAGCGTCCATTCACCGGACGATAGCAAGCCATACAAACGATTCAAAACCTGATACGCCCTGAAAATGGATTCCTGGTACAAACCGTCGTAAATGTCCTGAAAAGAAGCTTCGGCTTTATAGGCTTTTCCCAAACTTTCGACAATGTTCAAAAGATATTTTCCCAAATCGGTTGCGTCACGTGTATGCGTAAAAAACAAATTGTTGTTAAGAAATTGATTGTCAGGGAAAAATATATTGTTCTGCTGAATGTTTTTTTCTATTTCTTTTGCTTCCGGAAAAATAATTTGAGTGTAAGGGTGGCGAAGTGTTTGCAAAACATATTTATAATGAAAAGCATTGGGATTTACAATTCCTTTGGTCTGCAACTCCGCCAAAATTTGCAGGAAGTCTGCAATCGGCGTCCGGGCAATCGGGAAACCCATGGTAATATTCACATTTTCAACCTTTTCCGGAGAAATTGTGTGCATAACGACCGGTAAAATATCTTCGTTGCAAAGCACAATGGCTGAATCGGGAGTCGCATAATCCGGCGAATGGTTCAACGAATCAATCCAGGAAGGAATAACGCCTGATTGTCCGCTCTCGGAAGAGGACGCCAGAAAAGTGATTTCTTTTTCTTTGTTCAGGAAAGCGCTAAATTCAGGATGAATTACTTCGGGTTTTGCCCTCGCAATGACAGGAGCATCATCCAAAGCGGAGCCGAATTTGCGGATATTTTCGGCAATATACCTGCCGGCTTCATGATTCAGATAGTATATGTCGTAATCCCAATAAAATAAAGCTTTGTTTTTCAACCATTTGAATAAACTTTCTTCGCATTTGTTCAAAACGTTGAATCCTACAAAAACATATTGTTCTCCGGAAAATTCAATCGTCTTATTTTCAATGACATCCCGCATTAACAAGCCTTGATAAGCGACTCCCCGTTCTTTCAACTTTTCTCTGAAAGTTTGATAAACATCTCCCAAAATATTCCAAATTGACCAGAAAGCGGTTTTCAAAGGGCTGTCATCCTTAAAAATCTTTCCGAAATGCCGGCTGATGCTTTCCAATTGGGCTTCCGACAAATGGCTGAAATCGTCTTTCATCCGGTCTAAGTCTTTGAGATTCGTAAATAAGGCGCGAGCATTTACCAGATTTTTATCAATGTCGTCGAAATCGTTCAAAAGAATTTCTCCGAAAAAGAAAAACTCATCAAGCGTTTCTGTCGATGGGATTTCGGATTTGGCGTTATAAACCTCAATATAAGATTGGTATAAATCGCCTGTTAATTGAATGGGATCGGCATTCCGGTAAGCGGAATGGTTTTCGAAAAGTTCTTCAATCGTAGTGTATTGAGGCGCCCAAAGCGGACTGCCGACTTCCCGGTATAAGTAATTATTGAAAAATAAACGCGCTCTCCGGCTTGGGAAAACCACCGTAATATCGGCCAAACGGTTTCCAAACCTGATTATCAAGTCCTTAGCAACAAGACGGAGAAAAGATTGTGATTCGATAGCTGTCAATTTTTATAAATTTTAAGAAATACAAAGGTATGGATTTTTCTATTTTTTACAAAAAGAATTGTTATCTTTGCAAGCAGTAACTAATATTTTCTAATTTATGAATAGCTTTGAAAAAAGATACGAAAAAGTACCTGTATCAATCTTTACCGATGCAGAAATTGCTTCCGAATTGATAGCCAAGCAAGTAGCTTCCCTTATTCGGGAAAAAGCAGGAAAAAACGAAAAATGTGTTTTGGGATTGATTACCGGTTCTACAGCCATAGGGGTTTATGAGCAGTTAACACTTTTGCATAAAACAGAAGGACTTAGTTTTAAAAATGTAATTGTTTTCAATATTGATGAATATTATCCGATTGCCAAGTCCGAATTGCAAAGCAGGGAGAAATACCTGCATGAATATTTATTGGATGAAATTGATATTTTACCCGATAATATTCACTTGATTCAGGGCGATTTGAAAAAACAGAATATATCCGATTTTTGCCGCGATTATGAAAATAAAATCAAAGCTGTGGGAGGGATTGATTTACAATTATTGGGTTTGGATAGCCGCGGACAAATCGGCGCCAATGAACCCGGTTCCATGTTTAATTCCCGTACCCGCCTGATTACTTTGGACTATTCGACGCGAATGAGGGCGGCCAGCGATTTCTTCGGCGAAGAAAATGTACCCGATTATTGCATTACGATGGGGCTTGGAACCATTATGGAAGCCAAAAAGATTATCCTGATGGCTTGGGGAGAAGGTAAATCCAAAATAATCCACAAAATGGTGGAAGAACCGATTACGGAAATGATGCCGGCTTCCGTTCTGCAAAAACATCCGAATGCTTCTTTCATTTTCGATACGGCTGCTGCTGCCGATTTGACGCGGATAAAAACACCGTGGTTAACCGGTTCTGTCCGTTGGTCGGACAAGATGATCCGGAAAGCCGTATTCTGGCTCAGCAGCAAATTAGATAAACCGATTCTGAAACTTACCGAACGGGATTACAACGACAGCGGTTTGGGTGAGTTGATTGCCGAAGGCGGTCATGCAAACAAAATCAACATCAAAGTATTCAATGATTTGCAACATACCATCACCGGTTGGCCCGGTGGAAAACCCGATGCGGACGACAGCACCCGTCCCGAACGGGCAAGGCCGTTTCCAAAACAGGTAGTTGTTTTCAGTCCGCACCCCGATGATGATGTGATTTCGATGGGCGGCACGCTGGCAAGGCTTTCCGAACATGGTCATGAAGTGCATGTTGCTTATCAGGTGTCGGGAAACATTGCTGTTTTTGACGATGAAGTCGCCCGTTTTCTGGATTTTGTTCGGGATGTCGCTCCTTCTTATGGGTTCAACAAGGAAAAAGCGCAGGGAGCTTATCTCGAAACGCTTGAATTTTTCAAGAACAAACGTCCGGGACAAATAGACCTTCCTCGAATTGCCGCTGCTAAAACGGCTATCAGGCAGGGAGAAGCGCGTTCGGCTTGCCGCTATTTGAGAATTCCGGAGGATCGTGTACATTTCTTGGACATGCCTTTCTATGAAACCGGTACGGTTAAGAAAAAACCGATTGGTACTGAAGATGTTAAAATCATTGTCGATTTACTTCGGAAAGTGCAACCGCAACAAATCTTTGCTGCCGGCGATTTATCCGACCCCCACGGAACGCACAGGGTTTGCTTCATTGCCATTTTGGAAGCTTTGAAAGAATTGAAACACGAATCTTGGCTCAAAGATTGTCGTCTGTGGCTGTATCGCGGCGCATGGCAGGAATGGGATATTGCGGAAGTAGATATGGCTGTTCCGCTTAGTCCGGAAGAAAATCGCACTAAACGGATGGCGATTTTCAAACACCAATCACAGAAAGATCGGCCTTTATTTCCCGGAACCGACCCTCGCGAGTTTTGGCAACGCGCCGAAGAACGCAACATTGCTACTGCTGTGAAGTATGATAAATTGGGTATGGCGGAGTATCAGGCGATAGAATTGTTTGTTAGGTATCATTTTGAAAAAGAGTGATAAAAAAATAAAAAAATTGTAACTTTTATCCAATTAAATTTTTTTAGTAACTTTGTGTACTGATTTTCATGAAAATAAAGAGCGACATAGCGCTTGATTTTGAGATAGATTGCCTGACTAATTCTATTCGAAACGTTATATCGGGTGACAGTTTTGCAACAGAAATCAGTTGCCTTTCAACAGTGGATTTGAAACAGGTGACCCCTAAAAATAAATGGTTATTTGATTGGAAATCAGAGTTGAACGATAACAGCAAAGAAATTTATAAGCTGACAATTGTCCATAATCCAATGATTATACAGGGACTTGTAAGTTTATCAATAAAGACAGGCCATATTTTCATAAATCTATTGGAAAGCGCTCCTTTTAATTTAGGAAAGAACAAATTGTATGAAGGCGTGGCGGGTAATTTGGTTGCATACGCTTGTAAGGTTTCCTTTCAACATTGTTTTGATGGATATGTTTCTTTTACTGCTAAAACACAATTAATAGAACATTACAAAAAAACATTAGATGCACAGTTATTTGGCGGGCAAACAATGATTATTAATACATTTGCAGCAAACAAATTAATAGATAAATATTTTAAAAACGCATAATTATGGGATACATAAAAGAACCTGAAGGAATAGATTTCATTATCAAAAGTAAGCCTTTAACAGTGGAAGAAGATAAGTCAATCAGCGAATATATCAAAACTGATAAAGCGAAGAACCGGAGATATACTGTTGTTCGAAAAACAGCAATGAGACCGGTGCAATATGTTTAGGCGATTTTCACACCAATCGCAGAAAGACCGGTCCTTATTCCCCGGAACCGATCCGCAAACTAATCAAAACAACTACCAGCATTACCCCGACATCGGCTGCAATTGCCATGACTAAATTGCTATAACCCAAGAAGGCAAGCAATATAAAAAGAATTTTTATGCCGATTGCACCGATGGTATTTTGTTTGATGGTTGCAACCGTTTTGCGGCTCAATCGTATCAAATAGGGGATTAGCGAGAGTTTATCATTCATCAGGGCAATGTCCGAAACTTCAATGGCGGTGTCGCTGCCTGTCGCCGCCATTGCAATGGAAACATCCGATTCCACGAGCGCCGGAGCGTCATTGACGCCGTCGCCGACCATTGCTACTTTCCGGTATTCCGCTTGTAATTTTTTCACGATTTCTGTTTTTCCTCCGGGAAGTAATTCCGCAAAAACCTGTTTGATTCCCGTTTGGGAGGCGACGTATTGTGCTGCTTGCCGGCTGTCGCCGGTAATCATTACCGGTTCAACGCCTAAGGCTCGAATGGCTTGAATCGCTTTGGCGCTTTCGGGTTTGATTTCATCGGTTAATGCGATTACACCTCTGATGTGATTACCGCAACTGACTATGACACAGGTTTTACCTTCTGCCGAAAAACGGTTGATGAGCGTTTCTACTTCCCTGTTTACTTCCGGATTTTCACCGGCAACAAGATTCCATTTGCCTACAAATACGGCGCTGTCACCACAAGTAATGCAACGCGCTTTCGCTCCTTTCCCCACTATACTTTCGAACTGCTGAATCTTGTGCGGCTCAAATCCTTCTTTCAGACTGCAATCGACAATAGCTTGCGCCAAAGGATGTTCTGAAAATAATTCCGTACCGGCTCCACAAGCGAGCAACTCTTCTTTCGAGGCGCCGTTGAGCGGAACAATATCGGAAACGACCGGTTTTCCGTAAGTGATCGTGCGCGTTTTGTCCAAACCGATGGCTCTCACTTCGGCCATCGCTTCGAGGTATTTGCCGCCTTTTACCAATACGCCTTTGCTTGAGGCATTTCCGATAGCTGCATAGACGGCGACCGGCGTGGAAATAACCAACGCGCAAGGGCAGGAAATAACCAAAAGGGAAATGGCCTGATTTAACCAAACGGATAAATCTTTTCCCAAAATGAATACGGGAACAACGAACAACAAAAATGCCAACAAGATGATAATCGGCGTGTAAATTGCTGCAAATTTCTGAATAAATTTCTGGGCATCCGATTTATTGTTTTGCGCTTGTGTTGTTAGCTCGATAATCTGGGCAAAAGTGGTGTCTTTGGCTACTTTGGTTGTTCGTATTTCTATAAATCCGTGTTTGTTCAACGTTCCGGCAAAAACAGTTTCGCCGATGGATTTTTCTTTTGGAATCGGTTCGCCGGTAATTGACGATTCATCGACCGAAGTTTCCCCTTCCGTGATAACGCCATCCAAAGGGATTTTATCGTGCGGCTTGACCTGAACAATGGTTCCGACAGGGATTTCTTCAATGGGAACGAGTTCCTGTTTGCCTTTCACAAACGCCGTTTGAGGCGCTTCGCTTACCAATTGATCCAAAGCCGACATACTGCTTTCAATACCAATGTCTTCTAATTTCTCTCCCAAAATATACAACACGATAACTACCGCTGCTTCCGAATATTCTCCAAGGTAAAAAGCTGCGACTACGGCAATCATCATCAGCAAGTTGATACTCCCAACCTTCAACCGGAACAAAGATTGCAAGCCCTCCCAAAGCACTTTGTAACCTATTCCTAAAATAATACTTCCATAAATGAAAGGGGCATAAGGCATCGGAATGTCTATTCCCAGGATGGACAAGATTTCAAGGCTTACCGCAACGAATACCGCAAGCAGGAGAAAAATAAATTTTTTATCGTTGAAAGGCAGTTTCATAATGAATTGAGAATTGAGGATTAGTTTTTTACTATGATTGTTTTGCGCTTTGCACAGTAGCCGGTAAAATAGCCTGCGCCGCCGTTGCTGATATTGGTAGCGATATTGGAAGCAGGGCCGCCGAACATGGGATTTTCTCCACCTTTTTCTTTTTGGCATTGAACAATAAAATCATAATAGCCTTTGGAAATCAGGCTGATTTCCGTATTGATCACATCGCCGGAATGCAAATAAACGGATCTTTTGCGGTTTTCTTCCGAATCTTTTGCCCATTCCGTAGAGTCATTGAAAAAATAGACATCGGCCGGAACAAATTGACCATTGAAAATTTTATCGTCGGAAACGATGTATTGAGATATTTTATGCGTCAGCAGCGAATCGTTGTGAATAACATGAAATAAATAATAGTTTTCTTCCGGAGGATCTTGGAAGTAGGCGTACAATATATGATTCTTATGTCCCATTATTTCAATCGAATCCAAACTCAACGAATCCGGGACAACGGCCGGTAAAACGGCTGTGGAAGCTTGATATTCGTCCGGAACGCCGTCGTGATTGAAATCAACAATCACCGACAGATTATAGGCAATACCGCTTCGGACGCTGAATTGACGTTGTGACAGATATACGCCCCGGATATTGTTGCTTTCCAAAAAACGGAAGGTTTCACCTTCGGAAGAACGGACAAGCACTTCGGCTTCGGAAACCCCCACATTGGGTTTGTCTTCAAAATAAGGAGATGAACGACTGATATTTATCTGTTGATGTTTAAATTCATCGGTTAATTCGCCATAAATGACAATGACCGGTGGGGAATCGTTGGTTTTTAAGTCGATTGGTGCGGTACAAGCCGTTACGAATAGCATGGCAAATAGCATCAAGAACTCCTTTGCCGAGTACATATTTTTTATCATTTTTGATTTCATTATTGTTATTATTTTTGCTCTTTTGAAAATCTTGCTACACTAAGTCCCCTTTAGAGGATTGGGAGTGCTTTAAAACTTAAAATTATAAGTGACCGACGGAACAATCCCAAATAAATACATCATTTCGGCGTATGGGATTCCTGTATCGTCATTTTGCCGGTAAACAATTGTCCACGGATTTTTTCGGTTATAGACATTGTAAATGGAGAAATTCCATTCGCCTTTCCACCATTTTTTGGAATCCGGATTCGGAATGTAGTTCAGCGACAAATCCAGCCGGTCGTAATTGGGCCGGCGGTATTCATTACGTCCCGAATAAATCGGGAAATATTCGTCGCCGACGGCAAAACGTCCTGTCGGATAAGTCGTCGGCAATCCGGTGGAAAACGTCCAAATCGCCGAAACATTGACTTTGTCGGACAAATTGTAGGTGGCCGTTGTGTTTATTACGTGCGTCTTGTCGTAAGGCGCCAAATAGGTTTTTCCCTTGTTGATTTCGGGAATGGTACGTTCCGAGCGAGAAAGCGTGTAATTGGCAAAACCGGTCAACCGGCCGGTATTTTTTTTGATCATCAGTTCGATTCCATACGCTTTTCCTTTTCCGGTGCGGACTTCGTTTTCCAAATGTTGATTCATCAATAAATTGGAATGTTCCTTAAAGTCGATGACATTTTTCAAATCCTTGTAATACAACTCCACAGAGGCTTCGTATTGGTTGTTTTTAAAATTGCGGAAATAACCGGCGGAATACAAATTCGCTTGCTGCGGCTTGATTTGCGGGCCTGCCGAAAACCAGACGTCCAAAGGTGAGCCGGAAGCCGAGTTGTTAGCCAATTGTATGTACTGAACATTGTGGGAATAATTGGCTTTGACGGACGAAGATTCCGTTAATTGCCAGACGGCGCCCAATCCCGGTTCCCAACCGGAATAAACGTGTTTGGTTTTCCCTGTATTCTGAAAAGCGGAAAAACGTACACCGTATTGTATTGTCAGATAATTGGTTAATTCCGATTTTCCGGACACATAAGCGCCGTATTCGAGGGCTTCATTATTCGGAATAAGGTAATCGACCAAATTTAATCCGGTCATGCGTATTTCTCCGGGTTTAAAAGAGTGATAAATCCCTGAAATTCCATAAGATAAATCCCATAATTTATTCAAAGGCTGATGAAAATCCGCACGAACCGCCCAATCGGTAATGCCTGATTTCCAACTGACATCGCTGTGATTGATATTGGAAGCCAAATCGTAATGATAATTTGTGAAATGTGCGCTGAATTTTCCGAAAAGAGTAGGGGAGAACACGTGATTCCACGTAAGCGAAGAAGCCGTATTGCCATACATAAAATCACCCATGTCATTGGACATTCCCATGTTATCCAATCCGTTGTAAAAATTCAGTTCCAATTTATCTTTTCCGGAAAAACGATGGGTGAGTTTTCCGTTCAAATCGTAAAAATAGAGCGTGGCGTCCCGCAGGTTTTTGTCTTTGGCGAAAACCAAAAACAAATCGGCATACGTGCGGCGGCCGGCTACTACCCAAGTTGTTTTTTCGCCCAGGGGGCCTTCTATCATCAACCGGCTGGAAATCAATCCAATCCCTCCGGTTCCGTTGATTTTATCGGGAGATTCGTCGCGGGTAGCTACTTCCAGTAGCGAAGACAAGCGTCCGCCGTGCCGGAATGGAAAATTACCTTTATACAATTCGATTCCGCTAATCACATCGTTGTTGAACGCCGAGAAAAATCCCATTTGGTGAACCGGATTGTAAATCGTTGTATTGTCCAAAACAATCAGATTTTGGTCGGGTGAACCGCCACGCACGCTGAAACCGGTGCTTGATTCGGAAATTGATTGTACGCCGGGCAATAACTGAATCGCTTTCAGAATATCCACTTCGCCCAGAATCGCCGGAAGCAACCGGATTTTTTCGATTTTCATGCTTTCCACGCCCATCGTGGGATTGGTAATGTTGCGGTCACTTCGTTGGGAAGTAATAATTACTTCCTGCAGGTTGAGCTGGATAAGAGAATCGGTTGTTGTTTTCTGATTCGTCTGCGTTTGAGCGAATGAATTTAACGGAATAAGAAAGAAAAACGTGAAGAATACGAAAAAATAATATTTCATTGACTTTTGCAATTGTTTTGAAGTTGCAAAGGTATAAAAAATTTCATTTCAACCCTCTAAAAAACAAAAAATTACCCAAAAAGAAAGTATAAATGGGTAACGATATAGAAACGAGCGGACTGCCTTTACGCCAAAAATTCTCACTACCTTTGACATCGTAAAAATACAAAATTAAATTGATATACGATTACTATTTCCGAAAAAACCAGGCTTTGGTAGCAACTGTATTATTCGAAAATTTTGCTCAATACGATAAAATTAAAGTTGTTCCCCTGTATGCAATAGAAAATTTCACAAAAACATCAGGTGATAGATAATATCATTGACGACATAGATAATATCATTGATAATTATTAGGTTATCAATAAAATTTATCTTACTTTTGTTCCGGTTATTATTAAAAAATAATGTGTTATGATAAGTTTAGTTTTGAGTTTGATTTTATTTATTACAAATGGTCCATGGACCGATAAAAATGAGAATGTTATGAAATTTGAATTAGTAAAATTACCGTATGCAACAGATGGTCTGGAACCGGTAATCAGCAAACAAACCATTGAGTTTCATCATGGTAAACATCTTCAGGCCTACGTAAACAACCTGAACAACCTGATTCAGGGAACGAAGTTCGAAAACGCCGATCTCGAAACGATTGTAAGGGAATCGGAGGGCGCTATATTTAATAACGCAGGACAAGTATTGAATCATAATCTCTATTTCACGCAGTTTTCTCCTGCCGGTGGCGGACAGCCTTCGGGAAAATTAGCGGAAGCAATCAAAGCCGCATTTGGTTCGTTCGAGAATTTCCAAAAAGAATTTGAAACGGCAGGAGTTGGTTTGTTCGGTTCGGGATGGGTTTGGCTTGCAAAAGACAAAGATGGAAAATTATCCATCACCAAAGAAGGCAACGCCGGAAATCCGGTAACCAAAGGTTTAAAACCGCTTTTAGGTTTTGACGTTTGGGAACATTCCTATTATCTTGATTATCAGAATCGTCGCGCCGACCATCTGAAAGAATTGTGGAAGATAGTCGATTGGAAAGCGGTTGAAGCGAGGTATTAATAAATTTTGTGAGGATCTGATCAAAAAGGGTATTTTACCCGTCATTGCGAGACCCCAATAAACGTGTTTATTGGGGTCTCGCAATGATGAAACCAAACTTTTTAGTTAGCCCCACCTATTTTACTATCCAGTTTACAATTTCTTCCGATAAAGGCAATTCTTTCGGAGCGATGGATTTTACCCAATGTCCGGCTTCGTCAATCAGGAATTTCTGGAAGTTCCATGTCACTTCGGCATCACTCACTCCATTGCCTGCTTGGGTGGTCAGCCATAAATAAAGCGGGGCGATATCGTCCCCTTTGACGGATATCTTAGCCATCATCGGGAAAGTAACGCCATAATTCATCGTACAAAACGTTTTGATTTCTTCATTTGTTCCGGGTTCTTGACCGGCAAAGTTATTGGCCGGAAAGCCGATAATGACGAAATTTTTATCTTTATAACGGTCATAAAGTTCTTGTAACTGTTTATATTGAGGAGTAAGTCCGCATTTGGAAGCGACATTCACAATCATCACTTTCTTTCCTTTCAGTTTAGACATCGGAAATCGTTTTCCGTCAATCGTTTCCACCGTAAAACCGTAAATATCCGACTGATGCGAAGCGCCGGCTAAAAAAGGCAACATCATGCAGTCTACACGAGTGCCGTTTTTCATTATTGCCGTTCCTTTTTCGTATTTAGGGAACAACAAATCGTAATTGCCTGGCGTTTGAGCGTTTAATAAGCCAACGCTTGACAAAAAAGCTAAATAAAATAAAAATTGTTTCATGAGAATAAATTTTTTTAAGTTTGTAAAGGTAGTAGTTTTTTTGCAAAAAAACAACCCCCGATTAAATAATAACCGGGGGCATTCCAAAATACTCTTAACTCTTAACTTTCAAAGCGGGTACTCATCAAAAGCAAACAAAACGGTAGATAAATACCTTTCTCCGGTATCAGGAAGAATAACTACAATATTTTTACCTTCATTACCCGGACGTTTTGCTACCTGCACAGCTGCATAAGCGGCTGCCCCCGAAGAAATACCAACCAACAAACCTTCTTGTTTGGCCAATTCGCGGCTCGTGCGAATCGCATCGTCATTGCTGACGGGAATGATTTCATCCACAACCGCCGGATTATACGTTTTCGGAACAAAACCGGCTCCAATTCCTTGAATCTTATGCGGTCCCGGATTTCCGCCCGCAAGTACGGGAGAATCTTTCGGTTCTACGGCAATGATTTGTACGTTGGGATTATGTTCTTTCAAAACTTCTCCCACACCGCTAACTGTTCCGCCGGTACCAACCCCCGAAACAAAAATATCAATTTTTCCATCCGTATCTTTCAAAATTTCCTGAGCGGTTGTTTTCTTGTGAATTTCCGGATTCGCCTGATTCTCAAATTGTTGCAGGAGCACTGCATTCGAATTGCCATTTTTCAATTCGATAGCTTTCGCAATTGCGCCTTTCATGCCTTCGGCGCCGGGTGTAAGCACTAAGTTGGCACCCAAGGCTTTCAGCAAATTACGCCGTTCGAGACTCATGGTTTCAGGCATTGTCAAAGTCAGTTTGTATCCTTTGGAAGCGCTCACAAAAGCCAAACCAATACCCGTATTACCACTCGTCGGCTCAATCAGTTCATTCCCTTTTTTGAGGATACCTTTTGCTTCAGCATCTTCAATCATAGACAAAGCGATGCGATCCTTTACGCTGGAAGCCGGATTAAAAGCTTCGATTTTCCCGATTACATGCGCATTCAAGCCATGAATCTTATTAAAATTAGTGAACTCCAATAAAGGAGTATTTCCTATTAATTCTGTTAGATTTTTTGCAATTTTTCCCATTTTTATACAAATTTTTTAGAGATTTTATTTTGCAACAAAGATAATACACTTCAACACTTCCATCAATACCTCATTTGAGGTATTTTTTTTTTAATATTTATCCCGTATATTTGCAAAACTAATTCAACAGCATTGAAATCACAGGTTTTTATATTGGCAGATAATCAAGACATCAGTAAAGCGGGAATCCGTTATTTACTGAAAGAGATTGGTTTATCCGGCAAATTATACGAAGCCCTGAATAAAAAAGAATTGATTCAGTGCTTGTCCGAAAACGATGATGCAACAATAGTGTTGGATTATACCAATTTGGATTTCAACAATATAGAAGATTTATTGGTTGTCGGCAGCCGTTTTCCAAGGGCAGATTGGATACTTTTTTCCGATGACTTGAGTCTTCCTTTTTTGAAAAGGATTTATATAGAAAAAACATTTAGTATTCTGCTGAAAAATTCCACTTTGGACGAAATCAAACAGGCGCTTGTTTTATCTCAGAAGCAAAACAGGTACATTTGTCCGAGGGTGATGCAATTTATTTCCGTTTCAAAAGAGACCAAAGATGCGGAAAAAACGCCGCTGACTTCTTCCGAACAAGAAATTTTGAAGCTGATAGCAGTAGGAAAATCGGTCAAGGAAATTGCCGAAGAACGGTTTTCAAGTGTGCATACAATCATGACGCACAAGAAAAATATTTTCCGGAAATTGGAAGTAAATAATGTGCACGAAGCGACAAAATACGCCCTGCGCTCAGGGTTGATAGATACAATGGATTACTACATCTAATCAAAGTAATCCCCAAAATCAGCTTAAACCATTAATTTATTTTGTTAAAATTAATTTCTCTATCGTTTTAATAAAATTTTCGGCAGGTTCGAGATATGGTACAACATCGTTTTCTTCTATTGTCGCCCAATCATCATAAGTATGAGCTGTATGCCCATTGCTTATAAGCAGCGCTCCAACTGCATAATGACATGCATAATACAATCTGTTTGCAGCCACACGCCAATGTTTGAGTGCAACATTATCGTTCACTTCGAGCATTGTTTCTTTCGCTTTTTGCATGCGAAGTTTAACGATTTCATTTCTATCTTCTGTGTTCAATGTCATATTATTTCAATTCCTTCGTTTTCAATATTATAACGTAATAATGATGGATGACTATACCAATCTTTCTCCGTGAAAATTTTTATACTTAAATAAGTCCCATATTTCCACCCCATCAACACAAACTCGAAAGTTTTATCCTCATCACTTTCTTCCTTAATCGGTTTATTCAGCAACAGCAACAAATCCCAATCCGAATCAGGACGGGCATCACCCCGCGCCTGCGAACCAAACAATATTAAACGATCATCAGGCAACAGTTGTCGTTTTAATGTACGAATATTTTCTAAAATTTCCGCATTCATAAGGGCAAAGATAGTGATAATTTATTACCTTTGCGATATGTTTTATAAAAAAATTCACTGATGGAAAAAACGTATAAGTGGGGAATTATTGGACCCGGAAACATAGCCAATAAATTTGCCGAAGGCTTGCAAATATTACCGAAAGCCGAACGATACGCCGTAGCCTCTCGCTCCTTGGAAAAAGCCGAAGCTTTCAAAGCGAAATACGGTTTCGAAAAAGCATTTGATTCTTACGAAGAAATGTTGAAAGACCCTGCTCTGGATGTGGTTTATATTGCAACAACCAACAATTTACACTTCGAACACACGATGATGTGTCTGGAAGCCGGAAAAGCAGTCTTGTGTGAAAAACCTTTTGCTTCCAATCTGTTGCAAGTGAAACAAATGGTTGACAAAGCCCGCGAAAAGCAAGTTTTCCTGATGGAAGCCTTGTGGAGCCGACTGATTCCCAGTATGATGCAATTCAAAGCGCAAATGGAAAACGGCGCTGTCGGGAAACCATTTTTATTTCAATGCGATTTTGGATTTATCTCTCCCTTTGACCCCTACAAACGGGTTTATGATCCCGGATTGGGTGGAGGCTCGATTCCCGACATCGGCATTTATCCGGTTTTTACGGCTATGTATTTGTTCGGGAAACCCGAAACGATTCAAGTGGCTTCCGTTCCCGCGCCTACCGGTACGGATTGGACAACATCCATTCTTTTCAAACATAAAAATAAGAAAATCAGCATGTTGACTTCTTCTTTCGAAATGGTTTTGGAAAACGAAGCGCGCGTGTATGGAGAAAACGGTTCTTTAAAATTGCACCGGATGTTCCACATGCCGGTTCGCCTCTCTTTCAAGGCTAACGACGGAAAAGAAACGGACATTCCTTTGCAAATGGAAGGAAACGGATACAATTACGAAGCGGCTGAAGTGATGGAATGTTTAGATAAAGGACTGATTGAAAGCCCGGCCATGCCGTTCGCTTTTTCTTTAGAGTTAATGAGCGTATTGGACGAAATCGTAGAAAAAGCAAAAATCGGATGATTCGAAACGTAAAACTTTCCGACGCGGAACGCATCGCCGAAATATATAACTATTACATTGAAAATACAGCGGTTACTTTCGATGAAAATCCGGTTGCGGAGGAAAAAATCCGGCAAAAGATAGAGGATATTCGCGCCAAAAATTACCCTTTCATCGTTTACGAAGAAAATGAACAATTAATAGGATATGCTTATATAAATACATGGCGTCCCCATTCGGCTTACAATATTACTTTGGAAACAACTATTTATCTGGATATGCAACACGCCGGTAAAGGATTGGGAACCAAGCTGTACGAAGCATTAATCGAAAAATCCCGCGAGAGGAACATTCATTCGTTGATAGCCGTCATTTCTTTACCCAACGATTGTAGCCGGAAATTACACGAAAATTTCGGATTCCAATTAATCGGCAATTTCAAAGAAACAGGTATCAAATTCAACAAGCTGATTGATGTCGAATTTTGGCAGAAATTTTTATGATAAATGTTTATTTCTTATTGAAAATCAATCGGTACATCAAAAGTGTCCGGATAAAAAATCTCGGTATTTTTTTCCTGCATTTATTGGGCAAACGCTACATTGGCATTTTCCTCGATCCGGTTTATGCCTGTAACTTACGTTGCCGCATGTGCTATTTCAGCGATGATGAAAAACGCAAAGCCTTGTCGCATGGGAGGTTCAAACAAGAAGACCTTCCCCGTTTGGCGGATGCATTTTTTTACCGGGCATTAAAATTACAGATTGGTTGTGGGGCGGAACCTTCTCTTTTTCCATATAATATGGAATTAATCCGTTTGGGAAAAGAGAAAAAAGTTCCCTATATTTCCATGACAACCAACGCCAATCTGTATCAGGAAAAAGAGTGGCGCAAATTGATAGCCGCCGGTTTGGACGAAATTACCTTGTCCCTGCACGGAGTAACCAAACAAACATACGAATATTTTATGACAGGCGCATCTTACGAAGCTTTTCATTCTTCTCTGCGCATACTCAGCGATTTAAAGAAAGAATATCCCGGTTTCAAACTCCGCATTAATTACACAGTTAATAAAGATAATTTGCAGGAATTGTCCTCTTTCTTTGAAATATTTGGAAACTACCGGTTTGAAGTTCTTCAAATTCGTCCGATTCAACAATTGGGAAATACAGCTTATAACGATTTTTCGTGGAATGCTATTTATGCACATTACGATTCGGTTATCGGAAAACTGAAAGCCGAGTGCTTTCGGAATCAAATTACGTTCATAGCGCCCAGCAAATACGATTTAATTAAAACGGAAAATCCGGACAGTACACTGACGGATTCCACCTATATATACATCTCTCCGAGAACGTGTTGGCAAGAAGATTTCGATTTGCAAAAAGATACTTACAATTCGTATGCCAAACGACACCATTTGGGACGTAAATTATTAGCCAAAGTTTTTCAAAAAGGAAAAAGTGCAGTGGAAACCAAGAAGAATTTAAATTATGATATTAATTAAACAACAATAAATCAGATAATTATGAACAGTTTTAGATTTTGGAGTCCTACCGAATTTATTTTCGGGAAAAATACCGTTGATAAAGTGGGACAATTAGTAAAAAAATACGGTGGAACCAAAATATTGGTTCATTACGGTGGACAATCCGCTGTCAAAAGCGGTCTGTTGACCAATGTGGAAAACAGTCTCAAAAATGAATTTATCGAATATGTGAAATTAGGAGGCGTACAGCCGAATCCTACGGACACAATGGTTTACGAAGGAATTGAACTTTGCCGGAAAGAAAACGTGAATTTCATCTTGGCCGTAGGCGGAGGAAGCGTGATTGATTCCGCAAAGGCCATTGCGGCCGGCGTTTCCTACGCAGGTGATTTCTGGAATTTTTATGAACAAACGGTTACGATTAACAAAGTCCTGCCTGTTGCAACCATTTTAACGATTGCAGCTGCCGGAAGCGAAGGCTCAATGAGTTCTGTAATTACCAAGAGTAAAGAAGGTTTAAAAAGAGGAGTTTCCAATCCGTTACTCCGGCCGGTATTTTCCATTATGGATCCAACGTTGACATTCACTTTGCCGCTTAATCAAACAGCTTACGGCATTGCCGACATGATGGCGCACGTGATGGAACGTTATTTCACTCAAACTCCAAATGTTGAACTGACCGATCGTTTATGCGAAGCTATTTTACTCGCCATCATAAAGGACGCCCCCGTAGTAATGCGTGAACCGGGAAATTACAATGTCCGCGCCAATCTCATGTGGGCGGGAACACTTGCCCATAACGGTATTTGCGGCGTAGGACGCGAGGAAGATTGGGCAAGCCATGGATTGGAACACGAGTTGAGCGCTTTGTACGATGTTGCACATGGCGCCGGCTTAGCCGTTATGTTTCCCGCATGGATGCAATATGTCTATACTTCCGGAATAGACCGTTTTGTTCAGTTTGCAACCCGCGTTTGGAATATTGAATTTACCGGAGATAAAAAAGAAACCGCTTTGAAAGGAATCAAGGCGCTAAAAGATTTCTTTTCTTCCCTCGGTTTGCCGGTCAATTTTGAACAATTAGGAGCAAAAGCCTCAGACATCGACAAATTAGTCGAAACTCTAAAAATCAATTCCGGCGGACAGCTTGGAAATTTCCGCAAACTTGACATGAACGATGCTCGAATGATTTATGAAATTGCAGCAGCAAATTAAAAATATTTTATTAACAATCAACGTCTTATTATATTTCTCAAAATATTTTCTCAAAATATATTTGCTATATTAAAAAAAGGCATTACCTTTGCACCGCTTTTGACAGAAGCACCCTCCCCAAAGTAGAGAGGGTAAGAAAACAAAAGCGCACGATCTTTGAAAGATTTCCATGAAATTACGTAGTACAAGCCAAAGAAATTTGGGTAAAAA
>BNTV01000004.1 GCA_025996865.1 Bacteroidia bacterium | reverse complement strand
AAAGCGCACGATCTTTGAAAGATTTCCATGAAATTACGTAGTACAAGCCAAAGAAATTTGGGTAAAAAAGAGAACCGTCAATTAAAAGAACTGAAAGATAAGGACTAAAAGATAAAAGTTAGAAAAACGCGAAGCGTTTCACAGTTTTAAGTTTTTAGTTTACAGTTTTCAGTTAAAAAAAGTCGAGTCAAGGAAATTAAAAAAACAAACTGACAGAGAAGAGTTTGATCCTGGCTCAGGATGAACGCTAGCGACAGGCTTAACACATGCAAGTCGAGGGGTAACGCTTCGGGCGACGACCGGCGCACGGGTGAGTAACACGTATGCAACCTGCCCGTAACCAGGGGACAGCCTTCCGAAAGGGAGATTAATACCCTATGACACAGGGATACCGCCTGGTAATATTTGTTAAAGGTTTACCGGTTACGGATGGGCATGCGCTGGATTAGATAGTTGGGAGGGTAACGGCCTACCAAGTCAACGATCCATAGGGGAACTGAGAGGTTTATCCCCCACACTGGTACTGAGACACGGACCAGACTCCTACGGGAGGCAGCAGTGAGGAATATTGGTCAATGGTCGAGAGACTGAACCAGCCAAGTCGCGTGAAGGAAGAAGGTATTATGTATTGTAAACTTCTTTTGAGAGGGAATAAAGAGAGGGACGTGTCCCTTATTGCAAGTACCTTTCGAATAAGCATCGGCTAACTCCGTGCCAGCAGCCGCGGTAATACGGAGGATGCGAGCGTTATCCGGATTTATTGGGTTTAAAGGGTGCGTAGGTTGGCGCATAAGTCAGCGGTGAAATCTTCCTGCTTAACAGGGAAACTGCCGTTGAAACTGTGCGTCTTGAGTGTAAACGAGGCAGGCGGAATTCGTAGTGTAGCGGTGAAATGCATAGATATTACGAAGAACCCCGATAGCGCAGGCAGCTTGCCAGGCTACAACTGACACTGAAGCACGAAAGTGTGGGTATCAAACAGGATTAGATACCCTGGTAGTCCACACAGTAAACGATGATTACTCGCTGTTTGCGATACACAGTAAGCGGCCAAGCGAAAGCGTTAAGTAATCCACCTGGGGAGTACGCCGGCAACGGTGAAACTCAAAGGAATTGACGGGGGCCCGCACAAGCGGAGGAACATGTGGTTTAATTCGATGATACGCGAGGAACCTTACCCGGGCTCGAACGGTGTTTGAATGAGTGTGAAAGCATTCAGCCAGCAATGGCAGGCATCGAGGTGCTGCATGGTTGTCGTCAGCTCGTGCCGTGAGGTGTCGGCTTAAGTGCCATAACGAGCGCAACCCTTACCGTTAGTTACCATCAGGTAAAGCTGGGGACTCTGGCGGGACTGCCACCGTAAGGTGCGAGGAAGGTGGGGATGACGTCAAGTCATCATGGCCCTTACGACCAGGGCTACACACGTGCTACAATGGGGGGGACAAAGGGCAGCTACCGTGCGAGCGGATGCGAATCTCGAAACCCTCTCCCAGTTCGGATAGGAGTCTGCAACCCGACTCCTTGAAGCTGGATTCGCTAGTAATCGCGCATCAGCCATGGCGCGGTGAATACGTTCCCGGGCCTTGTACACACCGCCCGTCAAGCCATGGAAGCCGGGAGTACCTGAAGTACGTAACCGTTAAGGATCGTCCTAAGGTAACACCGGTAACTGGGGCTAAGTCGTAACAAGGTAGCCGTACCGGAAGGTGCGGCTGGAACACCTCCTTTCTGGAGACCGGCAACGACAGGTTTTCTACTGTACTGCGTAATGACATGGAATTATTATACTGGTTTAGTGGTTAGTGATTAGTGGTTAGTGAAACGGGAAACCGGGAGAAACATTAAATTTTCAAATTATTAAAACATTAAACTAAAAAAAAGGAGAAGAGTTATTCCATCCGGGAAGAGTTTCAGGATCAGGTAACTCCGGCCGGCAGGACTAACGTAGCGGTCAGTGATTAGCGGTAAACGGTTAATGCAAAAAAAATTAACCGCCAGCCACTAAAAAACTAACCACTGAAGCACAGTCCTATAGCTCAGTTGGTTAGAGCGCTACACTGATAATGTAGAGGTCGGCAGTTCAACTCTGCCTGGGACTACGGCGAAGCGGAGCTTCGCAATTGAGAATTAAAAATTGAGAATTGAGAATTAAAAAATAATTCTGCATTATCAATTCTCCATTCTCCATTCACTCGGGGGATTAGCTCAGCTGGCTAGAGCACCTGCCCTGCAAGCAGGGGGTCATCGGTTCGAATCCGATATTCTCCACAAAAAAGAGATAGGAACTGAGAGATAAGAATTAAGAGTTAAAAAAACTCTTCGCTCTTTACTCATCACTCTTCACTCAAAAAGGTCTTTGACATTTTGGTAAAAAAACAAGAACAATTAGAGCAACAATACAATTGAAGAATGCGAATTGAGAATTGCAAACGAAAAAAAGTTTTCCAATTTTCTATTCCGGATTCAATTGCAAGAAAGACAAGTAAAAAAGGGCAGACGGTGGATGCCTTGGCTCTTGGAGGCGAAGAAGGACGTGACAAGCTGCGATAAGCCCGGACGAGGTGCAAATAACCGATTGAATCCGGGATTTCCGAATGGGGCAACCCACCATCCAACGGGTGGTATTCCTGAAAGGGAAGGCAAACGCGGGGAACTGAAACATCTAAGTACCCGCAGGAAAAGAAAACAAAAGTGATTGCGCAAGTAGTGGCGAGCGAACGCGCATTAGCCCAAACCGTTATTGTTTCGGCAATATCGGGGTTGTAGGACTGCAAGATGGCAAGAAAGTATCAAAGTAGAATCTTCTGGAAAGGAGAATCAGAGAGGGTGACAATCCCGTACACGACTTGGTACTGAAGCCTGGCAGACTCCTGAGTAGGTCGGGACACGAGAAATCCTGACTGAATCGGCGGGGCCCATCCCGCAAGGCTAAATACTCCCAAGAGACCGATAGCGAACCAGTACCGTGAGGGAAAGGTGAAAAGAACCTCGAATAGAGGAGTGAAAAAGACCCTGAACCCGTCTGCCTGCAAGCGGTCGGAGCACTTTAATAGTGTGACGGCGTGCCTTTTGCATAATGAACCTGCGAGTTACTTTTGTTGGCAAGGTTAAGTTGCGCAAGTAACGGAGCCGAAGCGAAGGCGAGTCCGAACAGGGCGATACAGTCAGCAGGAGTAGACGCGAAACCAAGTGATCTACACATGACCAGGTTGAAGGTTGGGTAACACCAACTGGAGGACCGAACCGGTGAATGTTGAAAAATTTTCGGATGAGTTGTGTGTAGGGGTGAAAGGCTAATCAAACTTGGAGATAGCTCGTACTCCCCGAAATGCATTTAGGTGCAGCCTCAATTATATTTTTATGTCAGGTAGAGCGACTGATTGGATGCGAGGGCTTCGCCGCCTGTCAAGTCCAGACAAACTCCGAATGGGCATAAAACGAGATTGGGAGTGAGGGCGCGGGTGCTAAGGTCCGTGTCCGAGAGGAGAAGAATCCAGACCACCGGCTAAGGCCCCCAAATGGATATTAAGTTGAATGAACGAAGTCCGGTTACACAGACAGCTAGGATGTTGGCTTGGAAGCAGCCATTCATTTAAAGAGTGCGTAACAGCTCACTAGTCGAGTGACCGGGCGTGGATAATAATCGGGCATAAATATCCTGCCGAAGCCGTGGAACCGTACAGTATGTATGGTTGGTAGGGGAGCATTCCAACGGCAGCGAAGGTTTTTGGCGATGAAAACTGGAGCTTTTGGAAAAGCAAATGCAGGTATGAGTAACGATAATGAGGGAAAGAAACCCTCACGCCGAAAGACCAAGGTTTCCTGATCAACGTTAATCGGATCAGGGTAAGTCGGGACCTAAGGATAAGCCGAATGGCGACGCCGATGGAAGAACCGGTTAATATTCCGGTACTGGCATTAAGAGAGAAGTGGGGACGGAGCAGTGAAACTTCTGCCTTCTGACGGAATAGGAGGTTAAAGGGTGTAGATGTTGATTATTACAGGCAAATCCGTAATAGGAATCGAACCTGAGAGTACCGCAAGTGCATGCACGCGCGGATATGAAGGTAAACATACTTCCAAGAAAAACCGCTATCATTAATTTTAATGCTACCCGTACCGTAAACCGACACAGGTGGTTGAGTAGAATATACTAAGGCGCTCGGGAGAATCATGGTTAAGGAATTAGGCAAAATGACCCTGTAACTTCGGGATAAAGGGTACCGGCGCAAGCCGGTCGCAGAGAATAGGAGAAGGCGACTGTTTAACAAAAACACATGGCTGTGCAAAATTTCAAGATGAAGTATACAGCCTGACACCTGCCCGGTGCCGGAAGGTTAAGAGGAGAGCTAATCAGCAATGAGAAGGTTTGAATTGAAGCCCCGGTAAACGGCGGCCGTAACTATAACGGTCCTAAGGTAGCGAAATTCCTTGTCGGGTAAGTTCCGACCTGCACGAATGGTGTAACGATCTTCTCACTGTCTCAACCATGAGCCCGGTGAAATTGTAGTATCGGTGAAGATGCCGATTACCCGCAACGGGACGAAAAGACCCCGTGAACCTTTACTATAGCTTTACATTGGACTTGGGCAATTCATGTGTAGGATAGGCCGGAGGCTTTGAATCAGGTACGCCAGTATTTGTGGAGCCGCCGTTGAAATACGGCCCTTGGATTGTTTGAGTCCTAACGGATAGATGTCCGGACATTGTATGGTGGGTAGTTTGACTGGGGTGGTCGCCTCCAAAAGAGTAACGGAGGCTTCCAAAGGTGCGTTCAGGCCGATTGGTAACCGGCTGTAGAGTATATTGGTATAAACGCGCTTGACTGGGAGACCCACAAGTCGAACAGGTAGGAAACTAGGGCAAAGTGATCCGGTGGTTCCGTATGGAAGGGCCATCGCTCAAAGGATAAAAGGTACTCCGGGGATAACAGGCTGATCATTCCCAAGAGCTCATATCGACGGAATGGTTTGGCACCTCGATGTCGGCTCGTCACATCCTGGGGCTGGAGAAGGTCCCAAGGGTTGGGCTGTTCGCCCATTAAAGTGGCACGCGAGCTGGGTTCAGAACGTCGTGAGACAGTTCGGTCTCTATCTGTTGTGGGCGCAGGATATTTGAGGGGATCTGACACTAGTACGAGAGGACCGTGTTGGACTGACCACTGGTCAACCGGTTGTCGCGCCAGCGGCATGGCCGGGTAGCTAAGTCGGGAGAGGATAAGTGCTGAAAGCATCTAAGTACGAAACCCGCCTCAAGATAAGATATCCCCATAGGGTCGTCGAAGACTACGACGTTGATAGGCTGCAGGTGTAAAGGCGGTAACGTCATAGCCGAGCAGTACTAATAACCCGACAACTTGTCTGAAAGAAGGAATTACGGATTACGGATTACAAATTGCGAATACGCAGTTTGCAGGAAGTAATTCAGCAATGCTTGAAAATTCTTGTTTTTTACCTGAATGTTTTTTATAATTATAATTACTGTTGGTAATTCGTAATTGAATAAATCGTATTCAGGCGGCTATGGCGCCGGGGTTCCACCTCTTCCCTTCCCGAACAGAGAAGTTAAACCCGGCCACGCCAATGGTACTGCACAGCGTGTGGGAGAGTAGGTCGCTGCCGTTTTTTTGAACAGGTTCAGTCAACTTTGTTTGATTGGGCCTGTTTTTGTTTTAAAGACTTTATATATAGCAATTATGAGAATTGCCAACAAAAAATTGCATAAATCTGTCTAATATTAAATTATCTTAGTATTTTTGTGAAAAATAAAATACTATAAGTTTAGACAGATATGAATACGCTAACTAATTTTACAGGTTTATATTCTCTACCAAAAACGTTAAGGTTTGAATTGAAGCCGGTTGGAAAGACATCCGAATATATCCGGAACAACAGCATTTTGGATAAGGATGAACACAGAGCCGGTACTTACAAAGAAGTCAAGAGAATCATTGACGAGTACCACAAAGCATTTATCGAATCGTCTTTGGCAAATTGTCAACTCAACGAAGATGATTTGAAAAATTATTTTCTTTATTATCACATTAAAAATAAAGATGATACTCAAAAGAAAGCATTTGAAAAAGTACAAACAAATTTGAGAAAGCAAATTGCCAAAGCCTTCGATACCAAACGCCTGTTCGGCAAAGAGCTGATTAAAGAAGATTTACTTACTTTTGATTATGTAAAACAAGATGCCTTACGAACAAATTTAGTGCTCGAATTTAAAGATTTTACTACCTATTTTACCGGTTTTCACGAAAACCGAAAAAACATGTATTCCGATGAAAATAAATCTACTGCCATTTCATTCCGTTTAATAAGTGATAATTTGCCGAAATTTATCTGCAACATGGATAATTTTGAAAAAATTAAAAGTCCTTTGGAAAAAGAAATGAATACTTTATACAGACAATTTGAAGCGTATTTGAATGTGGAAAAAATTGCCGAGTTATTCCAACTGAATTATTATAGCAAAGTATTGACTCAAAAACAAATAGATGTTTACAATCTGATTATCGGTGGAAAATCTCTTGATGGTGGTGGTCGAAAACAAGGTTTAAACGAGTACATTAATCTCTACAATCAGCAACAGACCGACAGAAATTCCCGTTTACCAAAATTCACCCCTCTGTTTAAGCAAATTTTGAGCGACAGAGATGCCATTTCGTGGTTGCCTGAAGAGTTTGAAAGCGACAATCAGGTTTTGGAAAATATTGAAAAAGTATATCAGGAAATCCCTTTTGCTGAAATAAGATCACTCATAGAGAAGTTGAACGATTATGATTTGTCAAAAATCTATTTGCGTAACGATACAGGGTTAACCGATATTTCACAAAAATATTTAGGACATTGGGCGGAAATAGCAAAAGCCATTGAAACACAATTAAAATCGGAACATCCGAAAACAGCAAGAGAAAGTGAAGAAAAATATATTGAAAGAATTTCAAAGATAATCAAGAATGTCGATAGTTTTTCTATTGGTTATATCAATGACTGTATAGAAAAGAAAATTGAGGATTACTTCAAAACATTTGGTAGAACCGAAGAAACAGATGATTTGTTTTCTATTGTAGTCAAAAATTACGAGGCAATTAAAGACTTTTTAAACACTGATTATAAGTCAGATAAATCTCTTAAACAAAATAAACAAAATGTTGAAAAAATCAAGGACTTTTTAGACAGCATAAAAGCCCTGCAATGGTTTTTCAAACCGCTTAAAAGCGATGATGCTGATAAAGACGCTGCTTTTTATGCCGAATTTGAGAAACTTTGGCTCGAACTTGATAAAATTACGCCGCTCTATAATATGGTGCGGAATTATGTAACGCAAAAGCCATATTCTACTGAAAAAATAAAACTGAATTTTGAAAATTCCACATTGGCTCAGGGATGGGATATGAACAAAGAAAGAGATAATACAACAGTTATATTACGGAAAAATGGAGTGTATTACTTAGCAATTATGCACAAAAATCACAATAGCATTTTTGAGGATAACACTGCTGTTGGAGAAGGATTTGAAAAATTATATTATAAACAAATAGCACTGCCAATGGGGGTTGGAGCGTTTGTTAGAAAATGTTTTGGCACTGCACAGCAATATGGTTGGAATTGTCCGGCAGAATGCTTGAATAGTGAAGGTAAGATTATTATAAAACAAGATGAAGTTACAAATCTAACTGAATTAATTGATTGTTATAAAGACTTCTTTGACAAATACGAAAAAGACGGTTTTAAGTATAAAACGTTTAATTTTGTATTCAAGCCTTCTGAACAATACACTAATTTACAAGATTTTTTTAAAGAAGTAGAGCCACAAGGCTACAAAATTTCATGGGGAAATATTTCGGAAAATTATATAAATCAATTAGTTGAAGATGAAAAATTATATCTTTTTCAAATTTACAATAAAGATTTTTCACCTTTCAGCAAAGGAACACCCAATATGCACACACTTTATTGGAAAATGCTTTTTGCCCCTGAAAATCTGGCAGATGTAGTATATAAACTCAACGGACAGGCGGAAGTATTTTATCGCAAACATTCGCTAAATTACACCGAAGAAATGTGGGAAAAAGGACACCACTACGACAAACTAAAAGACAAATTTAATTACCCGATTATTTCCAAACGGCGTTATGCGCTTGATAAATTTCAGTTTCATGTTCCTATAACCCTGAATTTTAAGGCAATCGGCAATGAGCGAATCAACGAACAAGTAAATGAATACATTCAAAATAACGGTGTAAAACACATTATCGGCATTGACCGTGGCGAAAGGCATTTGCTCTATTTGAGTTTGATTGACTTGGACGGGAAAATCGTAAAGCAATTTTCATTGAATGACATTACAAACGAATACAACGGCAATACCTACAAAACCGACTATCATAAATTGCTCGACAGTAAAGAAACTTCAAGAGATGAAGCCCGTAAAAGTTGGAATGAAATCGAAACCATTAAGGAATTCAAAGAGGGCTATTTAAGTCAGGTAATACACAAAATTGCTACGATGATGATAGAGTACAATGCCATTGTGGTACTGGAAGACTTGAATTTCGGTTTTATGCGAGGCAGGCAAAAAGTGGAAAAACAGGTGTATCAAAAATTTGAGAAAATGTTGATTGACAAACTGAACTATCTGGTGGACAAAAAGAAACATGTATCCGAAGTGGGCGGTTTGCTAAAAGCCTACCAACTGACCAATAAATTCACAAGTTTCAAAGAAATGGGCAAACAAAACGGCTTTCTCTTTTATGTACCGGCGTGGAACACAAGCAAGATTGATCCTGTAACCGGTTTTGTCAATCTGTTTGATACTCGCTATGAAAGCGCCGAAAAAGCAAAAGCGTTTTTTGCAAAATTTGCCGATATTCGCTACAACAACGATAAGAACTATTTTGAGTTTGTCGTGGACAATTATACCCAATTCAATGTCAAAGCCGCCGACACGCGACAAAATCGGACTATTTGCACAAACGGCGCCCGAATAGAAACATTTCGCAATCCCGAAAAAAATAATCAATGGGACAACCGGGAAATCGTTTTGACAGACAAATTGAAGGAATTGTTCGGGAATGATTTACAAAACCTGAAACAATATATTACGAAGCAAACCGACAAATCGTTTTTTGAACGACTATTGCATTTGTTCAAATTAACCTTACAAATGCGAAACAGTATAACCGGCAGCGAAACCGATTATTTGATTTCACCGGTTGCCGACAACAACGGGGATTTCTTTGACAGTCGGAAAAAGGAACCCCATTTGCCGATTGACGCGGATGCCAATGGTGCATACAATATTGCAAGGAAAGGTTTGTGGGCGCTTGAGCAAATCAAGGAAGCAAAGGACTTGAAAAAGATTGACTTGGCGATTAGTAATAGAGAGTGGTTGAAATATGTACAACAATAAAAAAAAATATCATGGAGACTAACAAAACAACAAAAGCAATTAATGAGTACCAAACTCAAAAAACGATTAGATTCGGACTAACAGTTACAAATAACAATTTGTATTCCGAAAACATTGTAAAATTATTAAAATGCTCTGAAGAAAAAATAAAAGAGCAATTAAAGAAAACACAAACCGATGATTTACAAAACCAGAGGTTAAGATGTTGTTTGATTGAAATCAAAGAATATCTAAAAACGTGGAATAATGTTTTTTCACAAATTGATTTTTTGGCAATAACAAAAGATTATTACAAAGTATTATCAAGAAAAGCAAAGTTTGATTATGATAAAGGCAATGGTTCGGAAATCAAACTTTCTTCCTTACAATCAAAACAATCAAAGTATAATGACAAAAAACGTTATCAGTATATTCTGGATTTTTGGCATGAAAATTTTATTAAAGTTGAAAATTTGTATCGCAAATCAGACGATTTATTAAAAGTATTTGAAGAAGCCGCAAATCAAAATCAAGATGACAAAAAACTTAATAAAGTGGATTTGCGAAAAACTTTTTTGAGTTTATTCAATCTCGTAAATGAAACTCTAAAACCGCTGATTGAGGGTAATTTATTTATTGTCAATGACGATAAAATTGACGAACATAATTCAAAGCACAATTTTGTATCAGATTTTATTGTAAAAACAGAAGAAAGAAAACAATTGCATGATTGTATTACTGATTTACAGGATTTGTTCAAGGCTAATGGCGGATATGTGCCTTTTGGCAGGGCGACCATTAACAAATGGACTGCTCTGCAAAAATCTAATCATAAAGATGATGAAATTAAAAGAATTATCAGAGAGTTAAAGATTGAAAATATCTCAATGCAAAATATTGATTATAAATATAAATACGATAGTTTTGCTGAAAATTTTAAGCAAATATATAATAAAGAAGGGGAGAAAGTTTGGGTTTTACAATTTGATGCTAATTCTGTTATCAAAGTATGCCAATACTTCAAATATAAAAAAGTGCCAATTAATGCTCGTCTAAACATTGCAGAAAGGCTGATAAAAGAAAAAAGTTGGCAAAGGGAAAAAAAGAATGATTTTTTAAGCGAATTTGGCATTTCAAAATCACCTGCTTTAGACTACAAAAACGATAAAGAAAACTTCAATCTCGCAAACTATCCGTTAAAAGTTGCTTTTGATTATGCTTGGGAAAATTGTGCAAAAGCAATTTACGAAACAACAACATTCCCAAAAGAACATTGTGAAAAATATTTGAAAGAGGTTTTTGATTTAGATATAGCAAACAATGCTTGTTTTACAAAATATGCTTTATTGTTAAGATTCAAAATCTTAATTTGCAGAATAAAATCTGAAGAAACTACTCAAATACAAAATATTGAGGCAGTAAGAGGTATTTTAGACGAAATCAATAAAAATATTAGTGGTAGGCAAGATTTTTCAAAAGCCAAAATTATTACAGAAATCAATAATTGGCTTTCCTTTAAAGAAAAACAAACCGACAAGAAAGAAAAATACTCTAATCAAGATAACTTTTCTTTGGCAATGCAAATTATTGGGCAAGAACGCGGTGGTTTAAAAAGTAGAATTGAAAAATACAAAACTTTAACGGATATGTTTAAAGTATGCGCTTCAAAATTTGGAAAACAATTTGCCGATTTGCGCGAATATTTCCAAGAAGCGTATGAAGTTGATAAAATCAAATATCGCGCTTGGATTATTGAAGACGAAAAGCAAAACCGTTTTGTTTTATTTGCGAACAAAGAAAGGGAAATTGATTTAACGTCTGAAGAAGGTAATTTGTATTTTTATGAAGTAAAAAGTTTAACTTCTAAATCTCTCGTGAAGTTTATCAAAAACAGAGGTGCTTATGCGGATTTTCATAAACTAAAAAATAATTTCAATTATGAAAAAATAAAGAGAGATTGGCAATACTATAAAAATGACAAGTATTTTATCCAAAATCTGAAAGATGCTTTACGCAACTCCAAAATGGCTATTGACCAAAATTGGGCAGAGTTTAAATTTGATTTCACAAAGTTTAATACTTACGAAGATATAGAAAAAGAAATTGATAGAAAGGGGTATAAACTTGTCTGCAAGACAGTTTCACTTAATACGCTTAAAGATTTTGTTGAAAACAAAGGATGTCTCTTGTTGCCAATTATAAATCAAGATATTAATAAAGACGATAAGCAAGCCAAAAATCAATTTACAAAAGATTGGAATAGTATTTATGATAATAAAAAGCGTTTGCACCCTGAATTTAACTTATTCTATCGCTTCCCAACCCAAGATTATCCGAATACAAAATTCAGCAACGGAACGGAAAAGACAAAACGATATTCGCGTTTCCAAATGCTTGCTCATTTTGGTTGTGAATCTGTTCCGAAAGGAGATTATCTAAGCAAAAAAGAGCAGATTGCCATTTTCAACGATGACGCGAAACAAAAAGATGCAGTTGAAAAATTCAACAATAGCATTGCTTCAGATTTTGAGTATATTATCGGGATTGACCGAGGCATAAAACAACTTGCAACGCTTTGTGTTTTGAATAAAAACGGACAGATACAAGGAGATTTTGAAATATATACCCGAACATTTGAAAATAAACAGTGGAAACATACTTTATCGGAAAAGCGTAACATTTTAGATTTATCGAATTTAAGAGTTGAAACAACGATTGACGGCAACAAAGTTTTAGTTGATTTGGCGAGTATTACGACAAAAAACGGTGAAAATCAGCAAAAAATAAAACTCAAACAACTCGCTTATATCAGGGAATTGCAATATTCAATGCAAACAAGGAGAGATGATTTGCTTGATTTTGCAAAAGGATTGCAATCTGCCGATGATATTTTGAAAGATATAAGAAATTTCATTGTGCCATTCAAGGAAGGAGGGCAATATGCAGATTTACCCAACGAAAGAATCTATAATTTACTAAAAGAATGGCGAGATGCCGATGATGAAGCAAAACGCAAAATAGCAGAACTTGACCCTGCGCAAGATTTGAAATCCGGAATTGTTGCCAATATGATTGGCGTGGTTGCATTTCTCTGCGAAAAATATGGATATAAAGTTCGTATTTCTTTGGAGGATTTAACGAGAGCATTTGGCATTCAAAAAGACGCTTTAAGCGGAATAGCAATTGCTCCAAATGATGAAGATTTTAAAGAACAAGAAAATCGTAGGCTTGCCGGTGTAGGAACTTATCAGTTTTTTGAAATGCAGTTGTTGAAAAAGTTATTCAAAACGCAGGTTGATAAAAATTTACATTTAGTTCCTGCTTTTCGAAGTGTGGATAATTATGAGAAAATTGTTCGTAGAGATAAAAAGACGAATGGCGATGAATATGTAAATTACCCTTTCGGTATTGTGCGATTTATTGACCCAAAATATACTTCAAAAAGATGCCCGAAATGTGGAAAAACAGATGTTAATCGAAATCAAAAGACCAATATTGTAAAATGCAATAATTGTGAGTATGAAACAAAAGCAGGAAATTCTTCCGAAGCTAATAACATTCATTTTATTACAGATGGCGACCAAAATGGAGCATATCATATTGCCCAAAAAGCATTAAAAATTCAAAAAGAACAATAACATGTACGACTACATCACCATATCCTCCCTCAACGATTTCATCTTCTGCCCCTATTCCATCTATTTACACAATGTGTATTCGGGCAACGAAGAGGAATTAGTACATGCGACGCCGCAAACACGCGGGAAAGCCGCTCACGAAACGATAGATCAAAAGACGTACAGCAGCCGGAAAGACGAAATTGTCGGAATGTCTATCTATTCCAACGAATTGGGTATTGCCGGGAAAATAGATATTTACAAAGCCCAAGAAAAACTCCTGATAGAACGAAAATACAAACTCGAAACTATTTATCGGGGACAGATTTATCAGTTGTGGGCGGAATATTTTTGCATGACGGAAATGGGCTACGAAGTGGAAAAACTGGCTTTTTACGCCATCTCCACCAACAAAATGTTTCCTGTCGAAATTCCGACGGAAGAAGATAAAAAAGAATTGGCGGATTTCATCTCGAAATTCCAGGATTTCAATCTCGAAACGCCGATTCCCCTCAACGAAAACAAATGCAGACATTGTATATACAGTAACCTTTGCGATAAAACAGAATTAGAAAATGTTTACACATAAAGACATCGAATATCGTTCGGTTTTCGTGGTCAATTGCCTCGAAAAAAGAGCATTAAGGGTTGTGAGCGGCGAATTGCTGCTCGAAGATACCGAAGCGAAAAAGACGTTGACCAAATTGCCGTTTCAAAAAATACTGGCATTGTTTGTCATCGGTAATATCAGCATTACCACGCCTTTGATAGACAAATGCAGCAAATTCGGCATTCCTTTGGTGGTGATGAAAGGGAATTTCAGACCCGTATTTTTTTATTCCATCACGGCAGAAGCCAATTTTCTGTTGCGGAAAAAGCAATACGAATATAAAAAGGGAAACTTGCAGATTCCTAAAATACTGGTTGAAAATAAAATACGCAACCAAATCCGCTTGTTGGAGAAAACCCGCATTAAACAGGGATTGATTCAATCGGCAAAAGAACAATGCAATAAATTGTTGGCATTGTTGCCCGAAGCCCCCGCCTACGAATCGGTGATGGGCATCGAAGGCAAAGCGGCAAATCTTTTCTTTTCAGCTTATTTTGAACCGTTCGGGTGGAAAGCGCGTTATCCGCGCGTCAAAACCGATCCCATCAATGCGACGCTCGACATTGGCTATACGCTTTTATTTAATTACGTAGAAGCTTTTGCCCGTTTGTTTGGGTTTGACCCGTATATGGGTGTTTACCATCAACTTTGGTTCAAGCGCAAATCGTTGATCTGCGATTTGGTAGAGCCGTTTCGTTGTTTGATCGACCAACAAGTCCGCAAAGCGTTTAATCTCGGACAATGTAAACCGGCTGATTTTAATCTGATTAAAAACGAATATATCCTCAAACGGGAGAGAAGCAGCGACTACAGCAAAATGTTTTTCGATGTATTGATTGAACAAAAAGCCGAATTTTTTCAATACATGCAAAGCTATTACCGATGCTTCATGCAACAGAGAGAATCAGATAAATACCCACGATTTAACATTCAATAAAATACAATTATGTTGGTAGTAAGTTATGACATATCAGAAGATAAACTGAGGACGAAATTTGCAAAAACATTGGTCAAGCAAGGCGGTATTCGTCTGCAATATTCTGTTTTTGAGTTTAATAACTCCAAACGTGTATTGGATAATTTAAAAATAAGGATTGACAATTATTATTCCAAGCGTTTTGGGGGTGGTGACAGCGTTTTTATCTTTGAAACAGATGAACAAAAAGCCATCAAATATGGCAATGCCATTCATCGCGACCAAGATTTGCTGTTTTTCACCTGACAAACCTGTGTCTCTATTTTTTTGAGAAACGGAAGAAAACACACTACAAATAACTCATATTTAGTTCTTTGACATATTTTCATGTAAATAAAAGCTGAAATGGTGGGGGAAAAATATGTTTGGCAAGTATTGTGTATATTCCAAAAAATCAGTAGATTTGCAATCTATTTGAATAAAATAGAGTCTAAATGACTTTTTTAATTTCTACTATTGTAGATATGTTTTCGACCCCGTTCCTTCAACCGTCTAAATGACTTTTTTAATTTCTACTATTGTAGATTACCTCCGATAGCTGCAACGCTCAAAAGTCTAAATGACTTTTTTAATTTCTACTATTGTAGATCTTTTCTCGTCAGGCAAAAGCAGACCAGGTCTAAATGACTTTTTTAATTTCTACTATTGTAGATGTGTGTGGTTATTGGATAGGCGCACTTGTCTAAATGACTTTTTTAATTTCTACTATTGTAGATTGTAGGCCATGATTCGGTCCAACTTTTTTTGTCTAAATGACTTTTTTAATTTCTACTATTGTAGATTCGTTTGGCTTTCGTCCTCCATAAGTTGTCTAAATGACTTTTTTAATTTCTACTATTGTAGATGAATATAATAGTCTTTTTGCCACGCATTTCTAGTCTAAATGACTTTTTTAATTTCTACTATTGTAGATTGGGGTTTTCGAAATTGTTTTCGATAAAGTCTAAATGACTTTTTTAATTTCTACTATTGTAGATTGGTGTACTTTGCGCCCGTATACGCGATTGTCTAAATGACTTTTTTAATTTCTACTATTGTAGATCCGTTTTTATCATTTTCGTTTGAATCCAAGTCTAAATGACTTTTTTAATTTCTACTATTGTAGATGTAGTTTTCGTCTTTGAATGGTCTTGAGTGTCTAAATGACTTTTTTAATTTCTACTATTGTAGATCAATATCCCATGCCACCCCGGACACAACGTCTAAATGACTTTTTTAATTTCTACTATTGTAGATAAGCCATGTTGAATATAGCCGTTACAATTTGGTCTAAATGACTTTTTTAATTTCTACTATTGTAGATTTTTTAGTACATTACCATCCCTATATACAGTCTAAATGACTTTTTTAATTTCTACTATTGTAGATCAACCCAAACGGTTACAATGTTCTATGGTCTAAATGACTTTTTTAATTTCTACTATTGTAGATGTTGTGTAGTAACTACGTATTTATCGTAGTCTAAATGACTTTTTTAATTTCTACTATTGTAGATAACCACCCAATGAACTTATACCCCGGTTGTCTAAATGACTTTTTTAATTTCTACTATTGTAGATTTGCTGTTTCAGAAAGCGTTTGGAAAACGTCTAAATGACTTTTTTAATTTCTACTATTGTCGATCGTTTGCGACATGCTGGGCTTTGCACAGTCTAAATGACTTTTTTAATTTCTACTATTGTAGATAATGAAATGTCCGTAAATTAATTTTACATTTATAGTGTGTTTGTCAAAAATTATAACTAACTTTGCTGTATTGCACCGACGAGAAGTGGCGACCCACAGTCTGCCCTGAAATGGACAATTAAAAGTTGCCGCACTTTGGCAGAAGAATTAAAGAATCAGGGCTTTAAAGCAGGCAAGACTACCGTAGCCAATCTGTTGTCAGAATTAGGGTATAGTTTGCAATCCAATCAAAAAGGACTTGAAGGAGAAAGCCATATTGACAGAAATGCACAATTCGAGTTTATTAATAGACGGGCTGTAACCTGCCTCAACAAGGAATACCATTAGTAAATTATGAAACTGTTGTTCAGTTAATAGGTGCTACAAAAAACTCTAAGGGATTGACTGTTACATGTCAACTTGACGATACCGAGTACAAAAAAGGAATAGTGATAAGCGATGAAGAGTTAAATGCAATAAATCTTAAAAAATATAAGTTCCATGGCGAGTGGAATTATGTCATAAAACCTAATAAAACGTGAAAATTATTTACGGACGCTCCCTTAAGGATTAAAATAAGGTGCTGCTTGCTACAGATTTATGTCTTTCCTGAAAAAATTGACAAATTAAGATGCATTTGCCCTGATATTTTAGATTAATTTTTTCCGCCCTACTCCCATAAACAGGGGCAAAAAACAAAACAACCCGATAAGCGATACGACTAAACCCCCGATGGTTCCTGCCGCCAAAGGAAACCAGAATGCTTCCTTGTATTGCCCGATCATAAAAGGAATAAAACCCAAAATGGTAGATATGACCGTCAGGAAAATCGGACGAATCTTGGCGTTCCAAGCTTTGATATAGGCTTCAAGCGGCAAAATGTTTTTTCTTCTCTTACGTATATTGTTGTATTCGTTCAAGACATATATATTCGCATTGACCGATAATCCGCACAAGAGGATAAACGAGGCAAAACCGCCCTGGTCGAACCGGAGTTTGAACAAATAGAATGTCAGGAAAATACCGATAAAGGAAATCGGTATTACAAAAATAACGTAAAGCGGCTGTTTCAATGAATTGAATAAAATGCTGCATGTGAAATATATAATTACAAAAATCAGCAGCAAGAGCAGATATTGTTTGCCATTGTCTTTACCCCAATTCCAGTAATTATTTTGACTCTCCATGGAATAACCCATAGGCAGCCGTTTGGAAAAAATTTCAATTTCATTTTTCAACATTTTTTGCCCCTGTTCGGAAGCGCCGATGTATTCATATTGCAGGCACAGCCGGTACTGTTGGTTTTCCTTGACAATGTCCTGTGGCGCTTGCGTTTTCTGTAAACCGGCCAGTTCCATTAACTTGTATTCTTTGTCCTGTCCGATTTTACCCGGAATGTGTTGCATGCTCCAGATATCATATTCTTTGGATTGCTTGGAATGAAGAACAATCCGTTCGTATCCGTTTTTTCCGGGTAAATAGCCGGAGAGCATTTCTTCTCCGAACATGGGTTTCAGCGAAGCATACAATTCGATGGGTTGAATGTTTTCCTGAGCCAGGCGTTCTTGATTCAAATCAAAGGTAAATTCCTGATAATCGTCTTTGTACCAACTAAATTCCGAATTAATCGTCACTTCCTTGATGCGCCGGTTTTCAAGCAACCGGTTTTTGAATTTTTCCGTCCATTCCCACAATTCATCATAATTGTATCCGTAAAGGACAACCCGGTAATTACCGGCCGATTCACGGACATCGTTACTGAAACCGTCGCCAAATCCATAAACACCCCAACTTCCGCCACCCAATTCGATTGACTTGCTGATTAATTTGGATTTCAACAAATAAGGAAATCCGGTACGTTCGCTGTCTTTGGTAAACTGTATGTTGATATTCGCACGACGGGCGCCTTGAATCGAAGTCTGAAATTGTTTCACTTCGTGAAATTGACTGATGTAACTTTCCATGCGTTGTACCAGATTATTCATCTGTGATACCGTTGAACCGTTAGGTAAAGTAGCCGTCACATGAATGCTCGTTTCTCCCCGGTCGGTAAAATAGCCTCCTGCAAACACTTTTACGACGAACAGGCGTAAAGTTCCACCCAACCAAGCATCGGTATGAGGTTTGATTTTTTCTTTGTAAATACTTGAACCCAATGTTTTATTGTAAAACTCCGCCCAACGGTTTTGCTTTTCTATTTTTTCAGGGAGTAAAAATACAGGTAAACCAAATGCCAATACGAGGAGAATGCAGATTGGAACGCGCCAGCGCCAAGTGAAACGGCAGAAAGCGGCGTAAATGGGTGAAAGGTGAAAGGTAAAAGGTAAAAGGTGAAAGAAATGTTTTTTCATCTTTTGCCCTGTACCTTGTACCTTGTACCTTCTACCTTGCGCCTTGCGCCTTGTACCTGTCTCCATTTTTAATCTGTCGATTAACGCCGGCACAAGGAACAGAGCGATAAACAGAGAAACGGACAGATTGACAATAATAACCAAAGCAAAATCCTGCAAATTCAACCGGATTTTTTCATCCATGAAAAAGATGATTATCAGCGAGGCAATCGTTGTAAGGGTTGCCGTCAGAATGGCAAGGAATGCCTTCCGGTTGTGTTGCCGGAGAATTTGGTCGGACATGACAATCGTATTGTCGATGACCAATGTCAATGAAATGGTGATCCCCGCCAAAGAATACAGTTGTATTTCCAATCGTCCGAAATAGTAGAAAATAACGGCAACGGCAATGTTTATGAACAAAGAAATGAATATCAGCAGCAAATATTTGAAACTCCGGTAGATAATCAATACGAAAAGAAGAAGAATTATCAATGTCAATCCGGTACGGAAATAAACTTTATTCAATTCATTCTGAATGTATTCCGTAGCGTCATAACTGAGATGTATCTCGTAACCGGCCGGAAAATGCGCTTCGATTTCCTTCATTTTTTCCTTAACAATCCGGCTCAGATTCAACTGGTTGGCATGTTCCTCCGCCGTGATATTCAGGTAAATGGAATTAAGCCCGTTGATACGGTAATAGCTGTGGGCTTCCTGTTCTGCGTGGGAAACCGTAACCAATTGGTCTAAGGTAATCATTTTGCCTTCAATGTTTTCCACTTCAATTTTTGAAGGGTCAAGCGCTTCCGCTCCGCCGTCATCCGGGACGATCGCAAGGCGTATCCATTCGTTTTTCCCTGATCCGCTTTTCACCGAAGCTGTTCCGAGAAATTCCCGGTTCAGGTAATTGGTGATGGCCAATTGCATTTTTTCCACAGGCAATCCCAAGGTTTCCAATTGTTTCCGGTCATATTCGAGCCGCCATTCCATCGGCATGGCTCCGCTTACGTCGATGCGGTTCACACCCACAATCTGAGCCAGTTTCGGTTTGATGTTGTTTTCGGTATATTGCTGAATGACAATGGGTGTAGCCGGTGCATTAACGGTATAACTTAAAAACGGACGGTTCGCTTCTTCATCGGATCGACTCATGGATAAGGCGGGATAGCTTACATTTTCCGGCAGGAAAGGCCAAGTCTGCCTCACGATCGTTGAGACTTCAAAACGAACGGCGTCGAGATTGACGTGTTTGTCGAAACGAATGCTAATCCGGCCACGGCCATTGCCGGAAGTGGAATTGATGCTTTCTATTCCTTTGATACGGCTCAACATGGCTTCCAATTTCGATGTGGCTTCTATTTCGACTACCCGCGAGGCGCTTCCGTACATATTGAAACTGACGTTTACCTGCGGTAAAACTTGCGAAGGCGAGAGTTTTACCGGCAAAAAGGGTATGAGAGCGAGTCCTACCAGCGTCAGGCAGAAGAAAATCAATAGTATGGAGAAGGATGAAAGTTTCATTCCATTTCAAATGCAACGGAAAGCGCTTCGTTTTTCTCAAAATCAAACAAAGTCATTTTCCTTATTTTATAATAGCTCAACCAGTAATTTTTCAAGGCGGAAATATAATTTTTCTGTGCTGCCTTTTGCCTGTCAAGCGAAAGCGTCAAACTGTTGATGTCCGCTTTTCCGATGATAAACCGCTCTTTTGTTGCGTTATATCCCATATTGGCCAGATTCATGGCTTCTTCCGCACTGCGAATCATATCTTGCTGAATGTTGAAATCATTTACCGTCATCACGACATCTTGTTCGAGATCCACTTCTTTTTGTTGAACGGAGATTTTCGTCACATTCAGGTTGTTACGCGCCATGTTCACTTTTCCCTTCCGGACGCCCCAGTCAATGAGGGGGATGGACAAACTGACGGATACTACATCTTGTTGCTCGGGATGAAGATAGACGTCTCTAAAACTGCCGGCAACCTGGTTGAATCCTACGCTGGCGGTAAAATTGGCGTCGAAAACAGCGCTTTTGGTCGTTCGTTCCACTTCCCGTTCGGCTTCCAGCACATTTTGCTTGTTGCTCAGGAAATCGGGATTGTTTTCACGGGCGTATTGCATGGCTTCTTCAACCGGAATCAGCATATCCTTCGGACGGTTCGGCAAATCGAGCCGTATCCGGGTTACCTTGTCCAAATTCAGATAAGAAACAAAAGCCGACATGGCTCGTTTCAGATTCAATTCCGCATTCTTGAATGTGTTTTGGGCATTGACCACATCCAATTTCAATGTCAATAAATCGGATTGCGAAATGGAAGCGATTTTGTGCCGTTCTTCCCCTATGCGATAAAGCGTATCACTTGACGCCACATTATCTTTTGCCATATCGTACTCGGTTTGCGCCATGGCAAGGTCGAAAAAATATCCGGTTGAAGTAACCGAAATATTTTCACGTTCGTACAAAAACTTTTTCCGGGCGCTTTCATATTTGAGTGGTTCAATGCGTTTTTCCCACTTAAACCCATTGAATCCGAATAACTTCTGAGAATACCCGATGCGAATGGGAACCGAATTAAACTGCGATCGTACATTGTCGCCAAAGTTACGGATATAACCCAGTTCGGTATCAATAAAAAAGGTACCTCCGGTCAAGTCGAAATTCTGTGCAACAGACAGGTTTCCAAAAGAATACAGAGATTGTTGGGAACGGTAAACGTCTGAATTGGTACCGGAATCATACCGGCGGGTAATATCGCGGTAATATTGCAAAGGCGTCATTGTCAAACTGAGCGACGGCAAACGCGCCGCCTTGAATGAACGGAAAGCCCAGTAACTCGACAGGTATTGGTTTTTCACACCGAATGCCTGCAAGGAACTATCGGAAGCAATTGCTATGGTTTCTTGCAAAGTGAGTGTTACGGACTGAGAATAAACGATGTTTGAAAAAAAGGAAAAAAGGATTAGTAATCCCACTATAACACAATATTTGGTAACAATATTTTTCATGTTTCTCAAATTTTAAATTTCTTAACTCTTCACTCTTTACTCTTAACTCTATAAATTCTCCAATAAACCAAAGGCACAATAAAAAGGCTGACCGGCGTACCGATAAGCATTCCACCGATAGTGGCGATAGCCAAAGGTTTTTCCAGTTCCGAACCCATGTCGTGGCTAAACACCAGAGGCGCCATGCAAACAATAGACGTCAGACTTGTCATCAAAATAGCTTTCAGACGCCGGCGACCGGCTTCATGAATGGCGTCCATCAATTCGTAACCTTCGCGGCGTAACTGGTTCATAATATCGACTTTCAATATACTGTCGTTGATGATAATGCCGCAAGAAACGACAATTCCAATGGCCGACATCAGGTTTAGGCTATGTCCCAACACAAGCAATAAAGCAAGGGAAGCCGTCACGTCAATGGGAATTTCCAACAAAACTAACAGCGGTTGTACAAAACTTTCGAATTGTGCAGCTAAAATAAAATACATCAGCATGATAGAGATGAGCATGATAATGATCAGCTCGTTAATCATTTTCCGGTTGGAAAAGAAAGTTCCTGAAAAATCCACTTCCCAGAACCGGTTCTGCCCGGCTTCCACCCGGGCTGCCTGCATGATTTTTTCTACTTGATCCGTATCCTGAAAATCCAAAGGAATGTATTCTCCGTTTTTCCCGGCTACGATGGTTTTCAAATCTTCGGCAGGGGTTGTGGTGACAAAAACACTGAGCGGAAGCTGTTCATTATCTGACGTATAAACCATAATCTGGTCTATGATTTGACGCACATTCTGTTCATCGTTACCCAAAACAATCGGCAGGTATTGTTGATAAGAACGCAGCACCGAAAATTCGTTTTCTTTAAATCCTGTTTTCAGCGCTTGGTAAACGATGTTATAAGATACCTTGTATAAAAGCAGTTTTTCGCGGTTGATGTGCAGATTGAGCTGCTTTTGGAAAGAAATACCCGAAGGTTTTTCTCCTGTTTTTCGGAATAAATCTTTTTCCAACCGGCGAATCGCTTGTGCATCCGGCTCATCAGACCGGTTCCGGGTGTAATATTCCACTGTCAGCGCGGGATCGCCGGTTGTGAAGATTTTTTCAAAAATGGTTTTCACCGGTGAAAAGGTGAGGACTGCATTGGGGTAATGCGCTGAAAAATAGGTTTCAACGGATTGTTTCACCTTATCAATATCTCTTTTTTGAGGCGTTTTCAAGTAAACCTGCGTTTCCGAAGAAGTCTGTTCGCGTTCTCTGTCCAAGAGAAATTGTTGCCCTGCCACCAATGCCGAATGTTCAATCACTTTATTGCCTAAAGCGGAGAGGAAAGTTTGTGTCCGTTCCGTGTTTTCCCCGACATGAATATTTTCGTTCCATTCGATATTGACCAATAACTCGTTTTGGCTGATGTCGGGCATTTTTTCCTTCGGGATAATGGTGAATAGATGGAAACACAAGGGGAAAACGGCGATCATGAGGATGGTTGTGGCGACTTTGTGGGAGAAAACCCAGGCAATGCAGACATCGTAAATTTTGTTGAGACTGCCTCCCGACTGCCCCCCTGTCCCCCTGAAGGGGGAGGAAGGTTGCAAGATTTTCAACCAACGACCGATGAAAATATTCAGCCCGCCACCTCCCTCTTTAGGGGGACGGGGAGTAAAAACAAGTTTATACAGCACCGGCAACAAGATAATTCCGATAAAATAAGAAACAAGCAAGCCGATGGTAACCGAAAAAGCCTGATCGAAAAAAATAGCGCCTGCGATACCGCTCAGAAATATCAACGGCACAAATACCGCGATGGTTGTAAATGCCGAACTCAACATGGGAGTGATTACTTCGCTCGTTCCCCTGACACAGGCGTCATCAACCGAAAGTCCTTTTTCGCGGTATTGTCCGATGTTGTCGGTTACGATAATCGAACTGTCAATCATCATTCCCAAAGCGAGAATCAATCCGGTGAGGGAAACCACGTTCAGCGAGATTTTGAACAGGTAGAAAAACATCAGACTGATAACGAGCGAAACAAACATGCTCAACCCGATAATCAGCGGAGATTTGATGTCGCGCATGAAAAATACCGATACCAGGCAGACGAAGATAAAAGCGAGAATCAAATTTTGTTGCAGGTTGGAAATCGTGTAATTAAGCAGTTCGGTCTGGTTTTGGGAAATATCGAACGATATATTGGCATATTTTCCTCGCAAGTAGTCAACCCGTCCATTCAGGGATTTTTGCATATTGGCCATATTTTCGTCGGACTGTTTGATAATGGCCATTGTAATCGCTCTTTTTCCGTTGTACAACGTCATGCCTTTTTCTTTTTGCGGAACGATATCTACCTTTGCCAATTCTTTCAGTTGGAAGATTTTGTCATTCTTCCGGATGAAAATGTTTTGGATATCTTCGACGGTACGCATCACCGCCGAAAATTTGATATTGTATTCGTAGTAGCCGTCCCTGACAATCATGCCGCCCGGTTCGATATTGTTGTTATTCAAAGCCAATTCGATGTCCGAAAGCGTAATGCCGGTAATTGCCAGCGCATTGTTGTCGGGTTGGATCATCACTTCCTTGTTGAGCATTCCGGTGACATCTACCATGGCGACTTCGGGAAGTTGTTCGATCTGGCGTTTGATGACTGTTTCGGCGAACTCGCATAAATCAAGGAATCGCGTATTGTCATTGTGAGCATTCGCAAAGAGGGAATCGGACTTCAAAGTTAGATTTAAGTTGAAAACGGGAATATCGGTTGCGCTGGCTTTGATTACGCGCGGCCGCTCAATATCGCGCGGAATGTAATTCATGGCAGCGTCGATTTTTTCGTTGACTTCCACGAAAGCCAGATCGGTATTTGTTCCGTATTCGAAACTCAGACGGACGATGCCGTTTCCATCGCGCGTTTCGGTGCGGATATCGCGCAACTTTCCGATTTGCAACAACTGTTGCCTGATTGGAGATACGACGGTGTTCTCCAATTCCCGTGCCGACCGGTCTTTTCCCGATACCTGCACGGTAATTTCAGGAATGGCGATGTCGGGCAAAAGGGATACCGGCACATTCAAATAGGTGATAATGCCGAGTATGAATAAGGCGGTAAATGTCATGAATACCGCGATGGGGCGATTGATTAGGAAGCGAATCATACGAGTGAAGAATGAAGAGTGAAGAGTGAAGAGTGTTTGGCTTCTCTTTGTTTTGTTGTTTTTACGGAAGACACAAGCATACTGACCAGTTCATCGCAATCTTGATGAAGACTATCGTATAATTTTAAATCAAGATATTCTGTGTCTTTAAGTAACAATAACCAATAATCGGTTTCATTTGCCTCTTTCAGTGATATGCTCAATTTGCCGATAAAATCGGCATTACTTTGAGCATACTCAGCTTCCCGAACCAAAGCCCCAATAGCAGTTCCACTTCTTAGAATCTGTTTATTCAATATAAACTCTTTTTTTTGCTGTTGTAAATATTGTGAAAGTCTAACAATCCTCACAGCAAACAGATAACTTTTCTCTCGCAAGATAGACTCTTTCTTCTTCATACCAAAACTTTTAATTCATCACTCTTAACTCTTCACTCTTCACTCTCAATTCTTCACTCTAACCGGCGATTCATGCGCCAAATTAATATTCCCCTCATAGATGATGCTGTCGCCTTCGGCCAAACCGTCGGTAACCACGTAACCGGAAGAATTTTCGAGGCCTGTGGAGACATAAACCCAGACAGCATGTTCGTTTTCCAATTTGAACACCACTTTTCTATTGCTTCGGAGGACCAGCGCTTCTTTGGGAATCACCAATTGTTTGCCGAGAGAACGTTGCAGATGCAGTTTGATATTCATGCCGGCGTACAAGCGGTTGTCTGGATTGTTGAGGACGGCTTTTACGCGAACCATTCCGTTGTTGTCAACTTCCGGATTGATTTCGCCGACTTGTCCCGAACAACTGTAACTATCTATCGAAAAGGGAGAAACGCTGACTTTATCATTTATACGAATGACTGCCAACTCGCTTTCCAATATTTTGAAATCCGCTTCGAGATGCGCGTTGTCGATAATCGTACAAAACGGTTGGGAAGCATCGGGATGATTATACACTTTCGAAAACAGATTGGCGACAACACCGTCGAAAGGAGCGTACAAAACGGAATTTTTGTAATTGTATTCAGCTAATTCATATTGGTTCAGGCTTTGATTGTAATTGCTTTTCACTTTGGCCAATTGCAAAACGTCGTTTGGAATTTTCGAAGAATCGTTCAACGAATAACCTTGCCCGATCAAAACATCCTGCAAGTCTAAACGCGCTTTTGCCAAATTATCTTGAGCCTGTTCCAAACTGTTTTTCAATTTGAACGGGTCAAGTTCGGCTAATTTTTGTCCCTTTCTCACCCGGACGCCGTTTTTGACATAAATGCCGGCAATGTTTTCCGAAACCTGAAATTTCAGGTCTGCACGGTTTTGCGCGGAAATCACGCCGTTGGCAATTAATTCGTGATTAAAATCAGTGTATTCGAGACGCATCGCCCGCACTTCGCTCATCTCATCGGGCAAAACAGTCAATACCTTACTTTCATCGTCTTTCTCCTTGGGAGAAGAACAAGCCGTAAACAGGCAGATTATTACAAACGCACAGATTGTTCTCATATTAGAAATTCATATCGTGTTAATTATTTACTGCAAAGTAAATCATAATTTTTTGAATATTGGTACGGAAATCATAACTAAATTATAACTATAAATGATTTTTGCTGTTATTGTAAAAATAGTTGTTATGCACAAAATAATTAAGCAGAATAATTTTTGTTTCATTTTCTGATTGATTTAAATTGTTTGACTTTATATCTCATTAAATTTTTGCTTGCAGGCTCAAAGCCCCACATCGTTTGCTTTTCTATATAATTTGATTCCCAAAATTCGTTCTGTTGCATGTTCAATCGTTTTCTTTTGCATTATCATAGGCTTCCAATGCCGGAATCAGACAACTTGCAATCCCCGTAATTCATCGGACAAACGGTTCTGCAACGATTGCAATCCACGGTATCAAATCCGCGTTGCGTTTTTCCATACGTGTTATTCCTGCAAAGTTTTTGATTAACCCTGCCATTCTCAATAGCGCCAACCGGACAATTATCCATACACTTGCGGCAGTTATCCTTGCAAATGTTTTCCGAAACAGGGTCGGACGGCAAATCCAAATCCGTCAGCAATGCGCCAAGTGTCAGCATATTGCCATAGCGCGGGTTCAGGAGCAGGGAACTTTTGCCGATAGCGCCCAATCCGGCGGCAACGGCTGTATGATTCATCGAAATCAAACCGCGCCCCTCCATGTTCTCTGCATCCCAATATTCATACGGACTGTCGCAAGGAACAGGAACAGCCGTACATGGGTAATCTTCTTCCATTCGTTTAGCCGTTTGGAGAGCAATCTTGTCTGTTTCAGGGAAAGTAAAAGAGTTGAAATACCCATATACCAAACGGGGATTAATCCCGGCAAGCCCTTTGGGTAGCGCAATTCCAAAGGCAATCACCGAGCGGCAATCCGGAAAAATATCCGCAGGATTGAATCCCTTCGGAGCATTATCAAACCTGTCAATATGGGCAAAACCGCAGATGTCTGCGCCCAACGATAAAACCAATGTCCTTATTTTTTCTTTCATTTTCTGCATTTTTTTAATTTGTTTGACATCTTTTTTCGTATTCTTTTTTGCAAAGGTACGCTTATTTGTTAAATATTTTATATCTTTGCGGTCAATCGAATCAATAAAAGTAATTTATTATGGCAGTGAGCAATAAGCGGCATTGATGTGTTGGCAGTATTGAACAACCTGACCAGCAGGGTGACTCTCGACAAATCAAAACATAGCGAGTTATCACTATCAGCAAAAATATAAAATCGCTTTACGACCTTATGAAATAAGTGGACGAAATGCGTTTTACAGAAAAGAAAATTATTTTGAAAAAGAACGTGAAATTTTCAATCAGATATTTTCTTTCCATTCGGCAAACAAACTGTCAAAAGCAAGCGAAAATTATTTTAATATATTCATTTCAACATTAGAGTTATATGCCCAAGTGAAATACAATTCATTAAAAGAAGTAAATTCCGACTTAAACCAAAAATTTACAGAATTAAAATACAGAACAATTTATGATTTGATAATTTCTATCACACAAGATACAGAAGAATTAAACAAATGGATTCCATTTGCTCAATTACAAAAGGATTTTTGGGTGAAACGAAATGAAGTAATGGCTGAAAATATTGTCAAATATTCAAAAGAATTTGAGAACAAAACTATCGTTGTATTTATGGGATTTGAACATAAATATTACATCGTCAATTTGTTAAAGGAACAGGCCATAAATTTGGTAGAATATTGGGAATTTTAAAATCAAATTGTTCCTGCTTGACGCCGCGCCTGTTGCCCACCACAAAATCCAACCATTCTTTTGTGGCATTATCAAAAAAACGGACTTTTTCAAAACTTGTGGTTGTGTAAAACGCCTGCTGTGTTCAATCGTTTTCTTTATGCCTTGTCAACCATTGCTGACCGCCGAAGGTCAGTTATCGTTATCACTACATTTCCTTTTTTATGCCCTTTATCAACGTACTCGTGGGCAAGCGATATTTCGTCAAAACAATACTGCTTGTCAATAACCGGTTTAATCACTCCTTCTACAGCCAGCTTTTTGATAAAATGGATATACTCATTAGCAATGGCTGAATTATAGGTTCCGCCGATAAATTTCAGTTTGCTTGACAATAATCGCCATCGAATTTTCAATTCCGTAAAAGGCGTGGCAACTAAATGAATGTATCGTCCGTTCGGTTTTGTTGTCTTGATAATTTGCGATATACCGGTTTTTCCTACAGCATCAAAAATCACATCAAACTTTTCATTCAATTCTGCCCAATCCGTTTTTGTATAGTCTATTACGAAATCTGCGCCTAAACGTTTAACTAATTCCAAATTTCCCGTACTGCAAACGCCGGTTACTTCCGCTCCAAAATATTTTGCCAATTGAACAGCATAAACGCCAACGCTTCCCGAAGCTCCATAAATCAATATCTTGTCGCCTTTTGAAACTCTTCCTTTTTTCAAGAAATACAAAGCTGTAATTCCTCCAAACGATAAAACCGTTGATTGTTCAAAACTCAAATTTTCAGGTTTCAAGGCGATACAATCATTTTCTGCAACACATACATATTCAGCATAAGCACCCATTTTATGGTCTGAAAAAGCAAAAACTTCATCTCCGGCTTCAAATCTGCTTACATTCTTTCCAACGGCTTCAATGATTCCTGATAATTCGCTGCCAAGAATAGATTTTCGAGGCTTGAACAATCCCAAAGCCAACCTTGCCGGCAACCAAAATGAAGCGGGAACATCAAATCCTCGAACACGACAATCCGCAACGGTTACAGACGTTGCAAAATTTTTCACCAAAACTTCATTGTCTTTCGGTATCGGTTTTTCAATAGCTACTATTTTCAAAACATCGGGCTTCCCGTATTTTGTACAGACAATTGCTTTCATTTTCTATTATTTTATCTTTGTTGATAATTTTTGTAAATATACGGCTTTTCTGTTGTTTTCCCCGCTATTTTGTTGTTTTCCTAACCAATTTAAGCGCTTTAAATTTGCATAAACTTACACAATCTCCACAAGCGGTGCATTTAGCGGGATATTTTACCACAATATGTTTCCCTGTTTCATCGCTTACCAATTCCAATACGTTATGTTTGCACTTCCTCATGTTCGTCAGGCAATGCTTACATCCTGTACAATTGCCATCAACAACTTGCACAGTCTTGTTTCTTCCATGCAAATGCTTGTAAATCCCTCCAATACACCAAAGTGCAACTATCGCACCGCCAATATAAAATCCGACATTCATTTTGTTATCATTTTATGTTTGCTAATTATTTTCTAAAACGCTCTATTGATATAGACAAATAAGAATAAAAAATATTTGAGGGGCTGACCAATTTATTCCACATTTGAGTAATATATCCAAATCAGTATCGGTTGTTTGCTAATTTGCAGCTTCTCATCCAAATAAGTCATGGTAGCATTGTCGGTAACCGGACAGCCGAAACTCCATCCCATCGGCAAATGAGCGGGATAAATTTCGTTTTTGGGAACAGGAGTATGGGAATGAAGCACAATTTGGCGTTTGAATGCATTGTTATTGGTTTTTTCCAAGCCGTGCATTTTATAATGCACATGAATACCATATTGGCTGTAAGAGCGAATTCCGGTTTTGTATTTTCCGAGCGATGTCAGCAAACTCCCTTCCGTATTACTGAAAACGGGTTGCGCGCCGGTGCTTTTGTTGTTGTCTTTTCCACAACCGTGGGCGCACAAGGCTTTCCGTTCTATCTTGTTATCGTTAAAATTCCAAACAAACATCCGGTATTTTCCCGAATGAATTTTCATGTCGATTAAAAAACAAAAGTCTGTGTTATAGTTGTTTTTCTTGCAAAAAGCCAATGCTTCCGTTGTTTTTTCGCTCAACCTTATACTGTCTTCTTCTAAATGAGAATATTCATTTGGCAACAGAACCGTATTATTGGCAACGTCCGTTTGGTTTTTCACCGTTTGAGTACAATTAAATGCTGCTATTATGCTTAAAATGATTGCTGTTTTTTTCATTGGATATTATTTAATTAGTTTTTAATCAGCTATTTTGTTGCATTTCGCTGTACGATTCCGTTGTAAGTCGGTTCTTCGGGGTCAAGCGAAATCACTGTTTTTGGATGGTGGTTTTTCAGTTTCATAAATGCCGAAAGTTCTTCGAGACTTTTGCCCTCAAGTTGTGTTTCCGTCAATAATTGTTTGCCGCGTGATATTGTTTTAATTTTTTCTCTTTACTCATCTCTGTGTTTTTTAATTTGTTTGAAGTTTGATTTTTATATTCAATTCAAATTCAGTGATAAAGCGAATTTATATTTTGCCAGTTAACAAACCGTACATCGTGATAAACAGGTTCTTGAGTGCCCGAATAAATCACATAATCTTCGGTTTTTGAGAACAAAGATTTTAACGATTTAATGTTGGCTATATGCGAGGCGGAAAGCGTTTGAGACATTTTGATTTCAATAAAGTCCATTCTGTCGGGCTTTTCTATAACGCAATCAATTTCAACGCCTTTTGAGTCGCGCAGGAAATAATAATTTGCAGGCAGCCCCGCATTAAAACGCTGTTTTACAAGTTCTGAAAAAACAAAATTTTCAAACAGATTGCCCTTCAAATAAAAATTTTCTATCTGCATTTCGTTTTCCAAACCCAACAGTGAACACGCCAAACCTGTATCATAAAAATAGAGTTTCGGCGATTTGATTAAACGGCGATTGACATTGCCCGAAAACGGCTGCACAAAATAGACGATATAACTTGCTTCCAAGAGCGAAAGCCACGATTTTGCCGTATTTACTGCAATATCGGCATCGTTTGCAAGCGAGGAAATATTAAGCACATTACCCGCTCTGCCTGCGCAAAGTTTGATAAATCGGGTAAAAGTTGTCAGATTTTCAATGTTTTTCAGCAGGCGAATATCGCGTTGCAGGTAGGTTTCGATATAATTCGGAAAAAAATATGGCGGTTCAATCTGTTCGCTGTGCAGGCGCGGGTAGCCGCCTGTGAACAGGTTGTGCGCGATATTATCGCTTGCAAGATTGGCATTTTTGAGTTCCGAATACGACAGCGGCAGCAGTTTGAGCATCGCTACCCTGCCCGCCAAACTCTGCGAAATATGCTGATTCATCAAAAAACTCTGTGAGCCGAGCAAAATCACTTTGCCGTTTTCGGTTGCGTTGTCCAAAATTTCCTGCAAATAGGAAAACAGCGCGGGAACATACTGCACTTCGTCTAAAATAAATTTTTCTCCTGCCGAATGCAGAAAACCGCGCGGGTCGCTTTCGGCAAATGTGCGCGTATCAATATTTTCGAGCGAAAAATAGTTGTAGCCGCCGATATTTTTTACAAGCGTAGTTTTGCCCGACTGCCGCGGTCCCGTAACCGATACAGCGGGAAATTTTTGCAACAATTCAAAAAATACCTTTTCTATTTCTCTGATAATCATGATAATATATTTTATTGGTGTAAATTTGCAATCGCACTGCAAAGTTACACCTTATTTCGAATTGTACAAATTTCTTTTAGATTCTGTTTCTTTTTTTCCTTTTTGGGCGGTTGAAATTTTGTTCTCTCTACGCAGGTCTATTGATTTTTTGCACGCGGATAACGCAGATATGTAATTTCGTAATGACGATTGATTTTTTCATTGGGCGATTATTTTTATTTTTCTATTTCATTATTTCGCCTTGCTCGTTCAGCAAAACACGTTGATTGTCTTTTGTCCATGCTTCCCGTGTGCCGTTTTGCAGTTCGGTTACTTTGGAAAACAACTGCGCCGAATGATTGACGTAGCCTGTTTCATATCCGCCTGCCCACCACCAATGATGGTTGGGGTCGTCGGCTTCATATTCTTTATGTCCGCCCAAGGTGTATTCGGCGATGCCGTTTTCAAAAGGTTGCACAAAGTCGAAAATGGCGGGAATGATTTTTTCACAGTCCATATTGGCAAATCCCATTTTTTCGTTCTCTACAAAACGGAAGAGGCCTTCTTTAATATAATCGGGTCCATTGTCGAATATAAAAGGATAAAGCAGTATAGTTTCATTCCGGTCGATAGCAACCCAGCCCGAAGAATCTCTTATTACAAATGCTACATTATGGAAAGTATCTGTCTCTGTCATATAGTATTTCGCTTTGATGGCTATTTCGCCCTGCACGTTCCTGTACCCAAATAATTCAAAACCCAAACTGTCGTTATATTCTTCGTATAATATCAAAAAATCGTCTGTCGTTTGCTTTTTCGACAAATTACAGCTCGCTAATGCGATTGCGCTTAAAATGATTACTGCTTTTTTCATGTGTACAAAATTTGTTTTTTATCGTTGTTTTCGTCCAAAAGCCATGATTTTACGGCAATGTGAAAATCGGTAATCAATTGAATTTCATCAACAAAAATGTAATTTTTTCTGTCATTTTTCAGTTTTGCCGCCACAAATTCGTTCAGTTGTTCTTTCTACAATATTTATCGGCTTTTTCATTTCAATTTATTTTAATTATGTTCAAAGTATTTGTCAAAAATACAATTTATTTTCAATATAAACAATTTATTTTTGTCATCTTATAAAACGCTTTCAGTTCGGCTTTCCGGCTTTCATCCAAATCGTGGTTGCGAATGCCCTTTAAACCAATCCAAAATATTTATGTCATTGTCAACGATTCAGCGAGTAGTAAAATCTTAAACACACAACAATCAATGCCTTTGTATTTAACAATACAAAAGCATTGATTATCATATATTTGTTTATTTAATCATAATGTTCTTTTACAAAGCTGCCATCGCTGTTAAACGTTGCTTCAATCTCGGTTTCTCTTTTTTCCAGCGTTACTTGATAAAGCACTTTTTTCCCTTTAATAATTTTTCTGGCATCGCGGTCGAATCTGAACCCGGGATACTTCGTCTGCGCCGCATTTTTGATAATGGCGGGAACTTCCGACAGCCGAATGTCAACAATGTACATCAACAGGTTTCCGTCGGCATCGTAGAAGGCTTTGTAGTCCGTCCATTTGATTTCAAATTCGGCTTCGTAGATTTCGTTAGCCGTTTCCCACTCAATGTCACGTGCTGCCGGAAAGTCTTTTTTCAGCTGTTGCGACAGCGTTTCCTTGGGGAATACATCATGGGCGTTTGCCGTGTGATAACTTTGGATTAACTCTTCGATTTTTTCGTCCGAATATTTGGTCGAAACAGCCGGAGTTTGGGCTGTTGCCGTCAGGCTCGTCACAAACAGTGCGCCGGCAATACTTAATGTTCTAAAAATACTTTTCATCTTATCTAAATTTTAATGTTTATGCTGCAAAGATGAGGCATGAATCTGGAAAGATTTGGGAATACGGCTGGGTTTGTCCGTAAGCTAAAGCATATTTTTTTTTAGCACGTCCGCCGACAGTTTCGCTATTATTCTCATTGTTTTATCAGAGCAGCCAAAGTTTCATTAAACTTATTCGTTGTGTCGCCTAATAATGCAAAAAATTCTTTATCTGCTGTCTCTACTGTAACTACAGCTTTTTTTATGATTTCTTTTCCTTGTTCCGTAATGTCAATTTTCTTCGCTCTTGTATCGGTTAAATCTTCCTTTCTCTGAATTAACCCTTTCTTCTGCAATGTTCTTAAAACAGTAGAAGTTGTCATGGGGTCTATCTTTGAGTTTGACGACAAGACAATTTGTGTAACTTCTTGCCCGTGTAATTTTAACCAATGAAGACAAGTCAATAAAACATACTGAGAATGGGTCAAGTCATACTGTTTTAATGTGTCTCTAATTTTGCGTTGCCACAAAGAGGTAACTTGCCACAATAAAAAGCCCGCACTGTCTTCCGCGTTTTCTACGCTGAAAGGGGTGTACGACAAATATCCCTCCTTTGCGCATTTTATAAAATCTAACTAAGCGGCATTTTTAATTTTGTCAATCAGTATCAAAAATCGTATTTTTGCCCACCGTTCAAGACGACCCGCAGCAACGCCAACCTAATATTTCGTTGGCAAAAAGTGTTTTAGATTGGCAACCGAAAGTAAAGTTGGAAGAAGGGTTGATGAAGACGATAGAATATTTTTCAAAATTAGATTAAACATATTCTCTCAATTCTACCTCATTTTTCGATTTTCTGCACCAAATTGATAAAAATGAGGCAGAAAAATTGCAAATGAGGTAGAAAAGTCCTATCTTTGCAGTCGCAATAAAAATATCAGTATGCACAATTTTGATTACAAGGAACGACCGCGAGAATTGCTTATTCCTGAAATAGTGAATATGCTCACAACTTTGCACGAATGCAAAGGAAAACAGGAATTGTATATTGAAAGCAAACCCGATATTTTGACGGCGTTGCTCGAAGTGGCTAAAATTCAAAGTACCAAAGCGTCAAACCGTATTGAAGGTATTTTTACTTCCGATGAACGTTTGGAGGCAATAGTAAAAGAAAAATCTGCACCACGCAACCGCTCGGAAGAGGAAATTGCGGGCTATCGGGAAGTGTTGGCAACCATTCACGAAAGTTATGAATACATTACTGCTCGACCAAATAATATCTTGCAGTTACACAGAGATTTATACACTTTTAGTCATTCGGCGGTTGGCGGAAAATACAAAAACAGCGACAATATCATTGCCGAAACAGACGAACAGGGTAATAAGACAGTACGATTTGCACCTGTTCCTGCATTTCAAACCGCAGAGGCAATGGAACATTTGTGCAATAGTTTTAACGATGCCATTCAAGAAGGACTGTACGACCCGCTTTTGCTGATACCGATGTTTGTGCTTGATTTTCTGTGCATTCACCCTTTTAATGACGGCAATGGCAGAATGAGCCGTTTACTCACGCTACTGCTTTTATACAGAAGCGGTTATATTGTTGGGAAATATATCAGTATTGAAATGCAGATTGAACGCAGCAAAGAAACCTATTACGAAGTTTTGCAAGACAGTTCGCATTCGTGGCACGAATCTGAAAATAATTATTTGCTGTTTTTGCGTTATTATCTTGGCGTTACAATTAAAGCATATCGTGAATTTCAGGACAGAGTAGAACATTTACAATATCGCAATCTATCAAAAGCAGAACGCATAAAAGCCGTTTTTGACAAAAGAATGGGCAAAATTACCAAAGCAGAAATCCTTTCACTTTGTCCCGACATTAGTCAAACAACCGTAGAACGCACTTTGAATGAACTGTTAAAAAGTGGTTATATCACAAAAACAGGGCAAGGCAAATCAACAGGATATTTGAAAAATGAAAGAGAAGACAGATAAAGCCACAGCGTGCAACAATAACAAGCGGTTTGGCACAAGGCGAGTGTAGCCCGCACAAACGGCAGTGCGATATAATTATATTTTATACATTCACTTTATAATCTATTTGTAATTCATCTCCGGGCAATCCGCAATTAAATGAACTGCATAAAGCGACAAATCTAGTATCCCACGCCTGCAATAGAAAATCAATCTCGTTTGTAGATTTTTCTGTTGTCCAGTAAAAAATGCTGTCGTTGGGGTTAAACAATTGTTGGCAAATAAATTGCTCGCTCATTCTTCAAACTGTCTTTGCATATCTGTAATGTATTTACATTTTTTCCAAGCACTTTCAAATGCAAAATTACATTTTTTATGACGACTTTTGACTATTACTCTATAATCCACTCGTGCGCTGCCTGCCAACCCTCGCCATCGCAGGCAATATACGGCTCACGGAGGCGTGAGAGTCGGGCGTCTTTTACCAAACTGTCGGCATCGGCTTCGTCGGCGACGACTGCCCAAAGGTAATCCGTGCGGTCGTGGTCGCTGTAATAATCGTAGAAATAGAGCCACAACCGTCCGTAGCGGTCGCGCTGCAAAAACGCCTCCTCATCGCTGTAACGGTAATACTCTTTCAGCGTTTCGTTGTTTTTCTGCAAATCCGCTACCGAATACACATCGCCCAAAAACTCAAATTCGGAATACGTTGAGCGGGGGAAAGTGATACGTTTCCTTCTGCCGTCGTTGTAATGTTCTATCTCTACGCGGTTGCCGAACTGGTCTTGCAATGTTTTGTTTTTCATTGATTTATGAATTTTAAATTTGCCCCAAACCTTCCATTTCTCGAAGAAATGGAAGGTTTTTATCGGTGCGTTAAAACGGCTCATCTTCGCTTTGTCTTCTTCTCTATATGAGAATTTAACAACACATTCATCAACAGAAATTTTCAAGTCAGTTACTTTTTAAAATCTTTAAAGAACGACCATTCCGACAATCTGCTTTCTACCCATTTTGCGGTTTCATCTTTTGTTTGCGCAAAAGAGCAGGTACACACGAATAGTGCGCACACTGCTAAAAATAATTTTGTTGTTTTCATAACGTTTATTTTCCTGTTTGTGATAATACTTTTATAAATTCTACTGCGGAATTTTTTACGTTGCCAAAAGCATTGCCTAATGAAGTGCTGCAATCCAACACCAAAACAATGCCTATCTTTTTGCTAATATCACCTGACACAGACGAATCTTCGGTGTCTATATGATAGTCATTGCCGCTATAACTAACTTCTACAATAATTTCCTGAATAAAACATTCGTAATTGTCATTAGAATTTCCATTTTGCTTTGTAAATTTTAATTTATTAAAAGGAAGTTCCATTTTCTTATTCTGGACAATGCCAGTAACAGGTTGGTTGTCGTTGAAAGAAACAGAATGATTGCCCCAATCGGTTACGGTAAATGTTGTACCTACTAATTTTCCGAAAATTTCATCGCTGTAAACTGTGCTTTCATCTTTATTTGGTTTTGCTTTTACAGTAATACGGAAATATTTGGGGTATTCTGCGGTATAAATACCATTTTGAGTAATCAATGTGAAGTTTTTGGAAGAAGCCAGTACGCTGTTTGCAATTTTCTTAAACACAGTTTCTATTGTTGTGTTATTGGCTGTTTCATACGTTCCCGGACTTACCACTAACTTTCTCATATCTGTTTCGTTAATAATTTCTTTTCCGTCAAAACCGATAGCATAACTTATCAATCCTGTTTTAGAAATCAAATCGTTGTGTGCCTGATTATAAACATTTGCCTGCGGTATCAGTTTTCCATCCGATTTATACAAAAGACTTGAAACGTTGTCCTGTCCATCGGTAAATGACACAATGAAAATTTTGTCGAATATAGGCAGTGACTGTTGATTGAAAAGCGTAATGCCTTTTGATACGGCATAGCATAACGATGTTGCATCTACATCGTTTTGTTTGTTGTTGATAAAAGTCGCCGACTGCTGTAAATCTTTGGAAATGGGACTAATGCTTATTGTGTCGTTGAACGCCACCACGCCTAAATAAATTCTTTCCTGCTCTTGAAAAATGAAAGGTTTATCTGGCTCATCGCCAAATAAATCAGAAAGCCAATTACAAGAAGTAAGTGTTATTGAACAACAAAACAAAAGCAAACAATAGCGATAAGAAATGAACATTTTTGTAATCTTACTTAAATTTTTCATATTTTTCCTCCTTTCTTAATTTAAAACGGTTCGCCCTGTTCTTTCAATTCTTCAGCGCAAAAAGAATTTAAGTGCCGTATCGCATTTTCGATACGCTTTATCATTGTAGCAGTCGTTGATTTTGTCAAGAATTCGCATGATTGCCATTTTTGGTCACCTCTCTTGTCGGAACTCCAACTTATGCTTTCGTCAGCATAAACTATTCTTCCTTCGCTGTTGATTTCTTTAAAATCGGCAGGGAAAATAATTGTTATTCGTTCTACTTTACCACTCATACCTTTAAAACCTTTCCAAGAAAAAATTTCTGTTATTTCACAGGCGGTAACTTTGTATTCTACATTGAAATATTCTGAATTGTGCTTTAAGTCGCCAAATTCATTTAGTTTTTCCGTCAGCCACTTAATCGTTTCCTCTTTCGTGGGTTTCTTTTCTTCGCTTTGCGCGAAAGCGGTCGCCCCGATAAACAGGGCACAAACTGCTAATAATAATGTTTTTTCATTTTCTTACAAAATTAATGGGTTAATCATCGCAATCAATTGAGAAACCGGAAATTTTGACTACCGTGTAATCTTTGTTTTCCTTTTCGGCGATTTTTTTCTTGCGCCAATTCAAAGCATCGTCCCTCGTGTCGAATGCTTCTACAGCCGTGTTGCCTTCCGAACGCCCGAAAACATCATCGTACTTTTTTTCAACGTGCTTGTTGAATTGCAGCAAAACGGCAGTTCGGTTAATGTCGCACTTTACGGTTACGACATCGGTTGCTGCATAGAGTGGGTCGTTGCTGTTCGGGTCGTCATACGAAGCGAATACTACCCAATACTTGGTTTGTGCCTGTGCAGTGTTGGCAAAAAGCGTACAACCAAATACGAATACGCTTGCTACTGCGAAAAATTTTAATTTACTTTTCATTTTTTTTCATTGTGTTTATCTTCCTTCCGGAATCGTTAATAATTAATTGAGAATATACCAACAAAAAAACCTTCGGGAAAAAGAGTTGAATCCTTCCCGAAGGTTTTTAAAAAATAGTATTGCTGTTGTTTTGTAACTTACTGTAAATGAGATATTTACTACCCACCCCACCGTAAAATTTCTTATCCCTTGATAATTCAAGAGTTACGAAGCGCGACTCACTTAATTTCGCAGTGTCAAGCGGTGGCGGAGGAGCGTAATATTTCCGATGTCGCATTGTGTTCTATTTATAGCATGCACAAAAATACGAAAAGTTTATTAATAAACAAGAGGACTGTTCCTATACCCTTATCTATATATTTTATATCTTCACTTCCACCTATTATTAATACCGGTACAAAATTCTGTTTTACAATTCAGAAAAATAGTCCCCAATCGCATACAGCGGCACATTTGTCATCCAAGTTTCTTCTTTGTAGTCGGCAAGAGAGGTGCGGATTGCTTTTGTGGGCTTATATTTTTCGCAGAAAAACTTGAAACTTACCGACTGCAAATTGGTACCCGACTTTACTTCAATGGGAATAATCTCGTTGTCGTTTTGAATTACAAAATCAACTTCGGCAGTGCTGTTGTCGTTTGTCCAATAGTAAATGTCATTTTCTTCGTTGAGTACAAGTTGCTGCATTACAAAGTTTTCTGTCAATGCACCCTTAAATTTCTCAAAAATGGCGTTGCCTTCTAAAATGGTTTTTAACGGAAGTTTTGCCATTGCAGCGAGCAAACCGACATCGTTGTGAAACAGTTTGAAGGCAGCCAAATCCTGATAGGCAGCAAGCGGCATATCGGGTTTTGAAACGCGGAAGCACTGGTGCAGCAAGCCGCAATCAAGCAGCCATTGAATTGCCAACTCAAATTCTTTTGCCCGCCCTCCTTCCTTAACAACGCCATAAATGAACTTTTTGTTTTCTTTTGCCAACTGCGAAGGTATTGATTTCCAAACCATATTGATACGCGGCACAATCTCTTTGGGTGCGTGTTTTGAAAAATCCTTTTGATAAGTTGTAAGAATACGCCGTTGAATGTTGCGAACAGCGCGGAAATCCCTTTTTTCTATAAAATGAGATACCACTTCGGGCATTCCGCCTGTAAAAAGATAATATCGCAAATAAGTTAAAAGTTTGTATTTGAACAAATTGACAATTTTCCAATCCTTGTTTTTCAGCACTTCGGTCAAGCGTTCTTCGTCAAGCGCAGTCAGAAATTCGGAAAAAGAAAGCGGGTAAAGATACATAAAATCAACCTTCCCGACAGGGAACGAAGTGTTTTGGTGCAAACTCATACCGAGCAAAGAACCTGCTGCAATAACGTGATATTCAGGTGCATCTTCGCAAAAGTATTTCAATGCCGTCAATCCGCCTACTGCCTCTTGAATTTCGTCAAACACAATGAGCGTATCAGCAGGATTGATTGCTTTGCGGGCAAAAACCGACAGCGCCGTCAGAATACGCTGCACATCAAAATCTTCTTCAAAAAGATTTCTGACGGCTTTCATTTTTTCAAAATTAACATACAGGGTTTGCTTGTATTCCTGCCTGCCAAACTCTTCAATGAGCCAAGTTTTTCCGACTTGTCTTGCCCCAAGAATGATAAGCGGTTTTCTATACTCGCTTATTTTCCAATCAATCAGTTCTCTAATCTTTTGTCTGTACATTTTTCTCGACTATTTTATGCTGCAAATATACACTTTTCTCGACTGTTTAGCAAGTTGTTTTTACACTTTTCTTGAGTTGTAACGTCCTATTTTTACTATTACCCCTCTATCCATTCGTGCGCCGCCTGCCAATCCTCGCCATCATAAGCAATGTATGGCTCGCGGAGGCGCGAGAGGCGGGCGTCTTTTACCAAACTGTCGGCATCGGCTTCGTCGGCAACCACTGCCCAAAGGTAATCCGTGCGCTCGTGGTCGCTGTAATAATCGTAGAAATAGAGCCACAGCCGTCCGTAACGGTCGCGCTGCAAAAACGCCTCCTCATCGCTGTAACGGTAATACTCTTTCAGCGTTTCGTTGTTTTGCCGCAAAACTGCTACCGAATATACATCGCCCAAAAACTCAAATTCGGAATACGTTGAGCGGGGGAAAGTTATTTTTTTCTTTTTGCCATCGGCATAATGCTGTATCTCTACGCGATTGCCGAATTGATCTTGCAATATTTCGTTTTCCATTGATTTTATTATGTTTCGTTCCAAACCTGTTAGTTTAAGTTATTATCGTAAATTCTTTAAGTTAAAAGTCCGTTTTTATTATATTCTTCTATTATTTTTGGAATTAAATGCACAGCATAAAGCGGCAAATCAATCAAATCATCTGATTGGTTATAGTCGTTCAGCGAGAGACGAAAACTTAATTTCGGCTGATATTTCTCTCTGAATACTTTGAGCGATTTTGCCTGCGTGTTGAATCCCGATTTTACTTCTATTGGCACAGGGGTATCCCAAGCAGATATTAAAAAGTCAATTTCGTTTTTAGATTGTTCGGTAGTCCAATAATTCATTCTGTGAAAATTGCTGTACAAATGGGAACAGATAAACTGTTCGGCTAACGCTCCCTTAAATTCAGTAAAAAGTGCGTTGCCCTGCAATATGGTTTCCGAATGAATACCTATCATTGCTCCAAGCAGCCCGACATCGTTAATAAAAAGTTTGAAAATATGTTGCTGTTCATAAAACTTTAAAGGAATTTTCGGCTCATAAATAGCCAAAACCTTACGGATTAAGTCGCTGTTTTCGAGCCAGCCGAGCGAAACTAAATAGTCGTCAGCGCGAGAACCTTTTTTGATTTCGCTGTATTTGAATTTTTTATTTTCCCTGCTCACCTGCGACGGGATAGAATCGAAAATAGCATTGATTTTAAGCGCAGTGTCGTAGTCATTATATTTTGAAAAATCCGCCTTATAATCGCTAATAATCTTTTCGTGCAACGCCCGAACTTCTGCATAATCATTGTTTTTGACAAACGAAGCAACAATTTCGGGCATCCCGCCGATATAAAAATACTGTTTTAAGCGTTTTTCAAATGTTGAGGCAAAAAACCGCATTTTATCGGTATCATTAAGGATTTTTGCCATTTCTTCGTTTTCGACAGCCGCAACAAACTCTGAAAAAGACAAAGCCCGCATATATTGCGTATCTACCTTGCCGACAGGAAAAGAAAAACCTTTATGCAGCAGAACTCCGAGCGCAGAGCCGGAAGCTATGACGTGAATGCGCGGCATATTCTCGTTGAAATACTTTAAGGAAGTCAGGGCGCGGGGCTGTTCCTGCACCTCGTCAAAAATAATAATGGTTTTGCCCTCAATAATCGGAATTTGAAGTTTTTGAGATATGGCATCTAAAATTTCCCGAGGATTGAGCGTTTCTTTCAAAATGACGTCTAAATACCTGTCAATATCAAATGATATATACACGACGTGTTCAAAATACTCTTTGGCAAACTTTGTAATCGTATATGTTTTGCCAACCTGCCTTGCACCACGCACCAAAAGCGGTTTTCTGTCTTTTGAAACCCTCCACTTTTCTAAATATTTTTCAAATTCTCTTTTCATATTTCTTTTGTTCAAACATTTTTTGTGAGAACTTTTCAGTGTAAAATTACACTTTTTATAATGACTTCTGACTGCAAAATTACATTTTTTATAACGACTTTCAAAATAAAATCAACTTTCAGCCAAACCTGTTAGGTCTTCGAGACCTAACAGGTTTAAGTGCTAATTAAAACGGCTCGTCTTCGCTTTTTTAATAAATACCACTCTGCCTTTGGCTACCGCCGATTTTCAATTCAGGCAGTTGTTATTATTCGTGCTTTTTCCGCAGGTCGCTGACCTGCGGTTATGAAGATATGACCTTTCAGGTCGGGCGGCGCTAATCGTCTGAAAGACGGCATTTTCATAACCGCATACAAGCGTAGCGCAGTTTGCGGATTGACATCGCGAGCCGACCGCTGCCTGAAAGGCAGGACTACTCTTGTATATCTCAATCAGAAATTGCAGACAGGCAGCAGGTTGTTCGGTTTTTTGTATCGTACTTGCCATTTTTTTGAATTAATTTTTTAGACGATTTTCAAAATTTTATTTTTCTTCGCAAACGCAACGAACCGCATAATTGTATCCAGATATAGTTTTTTCTACTTTGGGTTTGGAAGTACTCCTAAAATGACCGTTTTTAGTAAGATTCATATAGTAATAATCATTTATAACCTCTCTTTCTTTCCGTGGTATTTTTGTACCACTCCAATATCCTCCCCAAACGTAAGTATGGTTATCTTCCCCTTTATCTTTTCTATATGGGAAAAACAGTTTTTTGTTACCATCAATAAACAATCGCCCCACAAATAATTCTCCATTTATGGTTTTGTTTATATCCGAACTGTTTGCCTGTAAAAGCAATTCAAATTCTTCTTTGGTGGGCAGTCGCCACCCTTTGGGACAAGCCTTTTTTGGATGAAATGCATAGTTGCGGTTGAAGTCACGAATTCTGTAAGTATAGCCGCTTTCTCCCAAATCCAGACTATTTTTGACGAAAGTACCCGGCAAACCGCAATTTCGCGTTGCCCACTTCACGCCGTTGATTTCTACATATTCAAGTGCTGAAAGTTGTGCAAATTCTTGTTCCCATTCAATTTTTTCCTGCCGCTGTTTCTCTTCCAACAATGCTACGGAACGCTGTTTTGCCAACTTTTCCTGTGGCGTTCCGGCGTATTTTTGGGCAAAGGCATTGATTGCCGTAATGTCGTCCGAAGTTTTGAGTTTTTCCCATTCGGTGGCGGCTTCTTTTTCAAGAGCGGCTTGTTTGCGTTGTGCTTCTTTTTCGGTGGCAAGTTTTTTCTGACGCGCTGCTTCTGCAAGGCGGATTTGCTCTTTTGCATCGGAAAGCGCGGTGCGGATTTCCGTCAGCGTTTCGTCCTGTGCAGGCTTTGCGGCAAGATAGGCATTTGCCGAAGATACACATTTTTCGTACTCGCGCAGCCGGTAGTGGCTCATAATGCGCAGGTAGGCGGTGGCAGGTTTAGTGGCGCTGCCTACCTCCTCTTCGATTTTTGCTACATTAGTTAATACGGTGCGGTATTCGCCGTTTTCAAAGGCGGTTCGCGCGGTTTGCAGCCATTCGGCTATGCCTTGTGCCTGCGTACTTGCTGCAAAAATGCAGAAAAGTGAAATTAGAATGATTCTTGTTTTCATATTGATATTTATTTATTCTTGTTTTTTATTTCAATTATTTTAATAATACTTAAACTCTTTTATATAGAATTTTAATGGTTTGTCATAATTGCGTGTACCTTTCTTTAAATGAACATTTATTTCAATATCATGTTCCGGGTTTCCGTTAAAATAATAAACAGAATCTTTTGGAATCGTTAATGTACATTGATATTCATTTATTGCATCAGCACCTGTTCCCGGTTTAAATCTGGCTATAATTTTTCTATAGCCTTCGGTCGATACATCTATGCCATCGTATTTTGTTACTTTAGTTAGAGTGTCGTTTATTGTGAATCCACTATAATAACTGTTGCTCACCGGCAAAATTTTTACAGGCACAACATATTTGTAATTATTCCCATAATGTTCAGGTCTTGCTATTTCAAGATGGTCGGGTTTAATAACTTTCGGTAACAATTCTATTTCGAGTTTTACGGGATGGTATTCCACGCATAACGAATCTGTTCCTGTTCTATGGAACAGTCGCAGATTCAAATCAACAGGAATTGCTTCTTGATTGATATTTTTTATTTCTGCGAGAGCATCATTATCACTGTCAATTTCAATTTCACAATCATAGTATAGTCCGTTTATTTTTATTTTATCTTTTATCAATCTTACGTCTTTTATTAAAGCGCGTCCCGGTTGCATTTTCGTTTGCCAATATTGTTTATCAATTTCTATTGTGGGATTATCGTCAGGGACTCCATCTTTGTAAAACACAGGACCAAATTTTACAGTTAAAGTCAATGGCTTATCTGCTTGAAGTTGTGTCGTTGTCGGTTTTATATCTAAAAATTGATTAGTTGCATACAAATTTTTCCAACATTCTTTTATCTGTTGTTTTGTGGGAAGTTTTAGAGTGTTTGGCTCGTTAAACATATATGTATTATGGCTCCCTGTAGATTGTTTAATTTTGGTAACAAGGTTGTTTAAGAGATTCATTTCAAGATTCCAGTTTAATAAATAACTGCCACTTGATTTTAAATCGGTACCTATGGTGAGATTATCCGTTTTGTTTCTTCCCATGAAATAATAAAACCAATACCCGTAGAAACTCTTGATAAGGTAGGCATTATTATCTTTTTTATCGGATTTGGCATATTCTTCCCACAATTGATAGACAGCTTCAAATTCTTCCGGTTTGCAGTTCATTGTTTTTACATTTTCAAAAATAGAGGCAAGTTTGTTTTCAAAAAGCCCTGCTATCATTCCGAAAGAATATTTTTGATTGTCATTTTTTTCTGCATTGGCGTATAACTTGTTTTGATAAAACGGCAAATCAATGCCCAATTCCGCATCCAATTTGCCTTCAAAAAGATTGTCAGAAGTATAGTTTAAACGGTAAAAAGAATAGGAATTTTCGGTATCTTTATCGGGCAGTTTGCTGTATTTTGCAGAAAAATCCAATCCTGTTTGGTTTTTCAAAGAGTTTATGTCTTTGTCCCAAATTATTCGGCACATCAGTGCATCAATTCCAATCATTGGGAAAGAGTCTTTTATTGTGCTTTTTTTGAACTCCTCAGGAATTGTAAATCTGCGGTCAAGCAATAACTTACGCAAGTCCTTGTAATATATATAGTTTTCGTGATTTGCAAGTCTTTGTTCTTCTTCCAGAGTTAATTCGTCCTTTTTTTGCTTCTTTTTTAGTCTTTTTGCTGTTTCATCATCTAATTGTCTCCCCTTAATTAAGATGCCTTGTTCGACAAGCAAGTTTTCTAGTTTTTGCTGTAAAACCACAGATGCGGTATCTTTTTTTGTTGAAGAACCTGTATTGTCATTTGTTGGCTCTTGCCCAAAGGCGAAACTACTTACCAAGCAGATAATTGCTGTTGTTAATACTACTTTTTTCATTTTTTAATCTCCTTTTCTTTAAAAATTATTAATTTATTTTTGTTTATTATCCAATACACAGCGGACAGAAAAACCATTTCCGCCAATAGTACTAAAAATTTCTGTTTCATCGTTATTTTTATTTTCTTCTTTTGCTCTGTTTGTGAAACCCCAATTAGACAACACTATGTTGTGATTATTAGAGAAAAACAGGTAATGATAACTATCATCTCCCCAAGTTCCTTTACTGCTACTCCAATAACAGCCGCGCCAGCCAGCACCCACTTTGCCGTGTGTTCCAGCATAGCCAGCAGCAGGAAGAAATAATTTTCCATCTGCATATTCGTAACCCTTTTCTGTCCATTCGCCGTTAGTCGATTTAACAAGATTTTCCAATTCTGCTTCTGTCGCTAATCGCCAACCTTCCGGACAAGCATTTATTGCTTCTTGCCAAGTATAATATTCGCCTTTTTCCTGCGGATTTGCAACAAACTCTTTCGGTTTGCCCACATTACTTATAGCCCAAGTCACGCCATTGATTTCCACGCCGTAATTTTTCAAAATCCACTCCACCCTTTTCAGTTGATTAGCGGCATGGGAGTTGTTAGGCTCATCGGCAAGGGCTTTTTGGTAGAGTTTTTGGGCTTCGACAAGGCGTGTGCGGTCGCTGAATGAGCTTATGTTTGCGGCAGTGGCATCGGCTTGTGTCAGGTTGCGGTTGGTCTGTTCCTGCTTGCTGTAACCGGTGCTGCCGAGCAGGGCGTCGAGGTCTTGTTGTTTTTCGGCACGACCGGTGCTGTTGAGGAGGTCGTCAACAGATTGGCTTTTTCCGTTTTTCGACTGTTTTTGGGCATTTGCGCGTTCTGCGACTGCTGATTTTGCCTCGTTTTTCAGGTTTTCGGTTACCTGTTTCACGTCTTTGAATGTTTCGAGGGGGCGTTGCGCCTTGCCGCCCAAAGCATTTTCGATAGCGTAATCGCGCGAGGGGCTGTCTTTGGGTTTAATGTTTTTAAGAAACAGGTCGCCTATGCGGTTTTTTCGCGCGGCGCTCATTTCATTTTCGTAACCTTGGTATTTACCTCCGTAGTCGCCGAGGCAGCTGCCCCAACTCGACAAATTTACCCAAAACCATTCGCCTTTGGCATATAATTGAGGTTCGCCCACATTTAAACCGCCGCCTTTCACTTGCTCCCGATAGGCATAAATGTCAGCCGTAAAGTCTAAATTCGGACAGAGGTGTTGGTCGGCAGGGGCAAATTTCAAGGCAGTGTTGTTTTTCCTGTTCAGTTCATCCAAATCCAGATAAGTGTAGCGTTTATTGTTGTACCAATAGGCTTGCGGCTCATGTTTGGTGCGGTAACCATCGAGCGTAATTTTATCAACGCAAAGTTGAAAACGGTACTTGAGCGTGATTTTCACTTCGTAACCGTTTTTGTTGCCCTGCGGTTGGACTGTAAACGCGATTTCGCGTTCGGGACCTTTGACGGACTGTGCCTGTGCAGTGAGCGTGAAAAAAATTACGCTTGCCACTGCTACAATTTTCAAATTACTTTTCATTTTTTTCATTGTGTTTATCTTCCTTCCGGAATCGTTAATAATTCATTGAGAATATACCAACAAAAAAACCTTCGGGAAAAAGAGTTGAATCCTTCCCGAAGGTTTTTTTAAAAATAGTATTGCTGTTGTTTTGTAACTTACTGTAAATGAGCTATTTGCCCCCCCGTAAAATTTCTTATCCCTTGATAATTCAAGAGTTACGAAGCGCGACTCACTTAATTTCGCAGTGTCAAGCGGTGGCGGAGGAGCGTAATATATCCGATGTCGCATTGTGTTCTATTTATAGCATGCACAAAAATACGAAAAGTTTATTAATAAACAAATTGAGCCAATCGTCGGAAGTCGGCATCGAAAATGTGTTCCATTTGCCTACAAAATGATTAGCGTAATAATGTGCTTGCTGTCGTACCGGTAGCTGATGTCGAACCGGTATCTGTCGGCAATGGATTTTACGATGGACAAGCCCAAACCGAAAGACCGGTTATCGTCGGCGGCAGAAAAATAGCGGTCGAATATCTGCCGGTTACTGTTTTCGGGAGGCTCTCCGTCATTGGCAATCGTGATGGAACCGGGGTTGAAGACGATGCTTATTTCTCCGCCTTGCACGTTATATGAAATGGCATTTTTCAGCAGATTGCTTGCCATGACATAAGCCAAATCAACATTCATCCGGACTGTAATCTGTGCATTATTTACTGTCTGAAGTTTAATTTTCCGGTATTCGATAAGGTGTTCGAAATTATTCACCGTTTCGTCAAACACCGTATTCAAGTTCAGCTCGTTGTCCTCAAACTGTTTATTTTTTATTTTCGCCAGCAGCAGCAAGCCGGAGTTGAGTTTTTTCATGCGGTTGAGAATTTGCAGCGTTGTATTGATTTCTTCCAGTTGCCGGCGATTTAATGTTTTATCGTTCAACATCAGCTCCATCTTGTTGAGGGCAATGGCAAGCGGCGTTTGCAGCTCGTGAGACATGTTTTCGATGAAGTTTTTTTGATTGACGAAAGCCTGCATGTTTTCCTGCAAAAACTTTTCTACCACTTTGTTCAACTCCCTGTATTCGTCGATGCTTGTCGGTTCGAAGCTTATCATTTTCGACTTGTCCATCTGAAAATCAGTCAGCGCGGCAAGCAGTTTCCTGAACGGTTTGCTGCTTTTAAAAATAATTTTCTTTGCTAAAAAGACAAGCGCTAACGCCAAAACAATCCATAAACCGGCAAGCATGTAAAGTATGTTTTTTACCAAATCGTCGCTTTCGACGGTAGATGTGAAGATTTTCAGCCGGTAGTATTTTTTATCCGATTCGCACCGGAAGGCGGTCGTGAGCATGCGTACTTCTTCCTTTTCCAGTTCGGAAGGGAAATAGACTGTTGTCGCCGAATAGGTTTCCTGAAAAGCGCGGGCGTCTTCGGCAGAAATTTCTTCTACAATAATGTTAAGCGGATTATATTTGACCATGTCGGCAACAAAACCTTCGGTCGTGTTTGCCTTGATGATAAACTCCTGTTTCAGATTGTTCAGACCTTCGTCGATGCCATCGTAAATTTCGTTCATCTGGAGGAAAAAGTACGCGACCGACCAAACGAACAATACCACAATAAACGTCGTTGATAATCGAAGAACTAAATGGTTGACAAGTTTCATTTTTTTAAATTATGATTGGTAAGCCTGTGTTATTTATCCAATTTGTATCCGATGCCGTAAACATTCTCTATTACAATATCAGCACCGCTGTCTTTGAGTTTTTTCCTCAGATTTTTCATCTGCGAATAGACAAAATCAAGGTTATCGGCGGCATCGGTATTGTCGCCCCAAACGTGTTCGGCAAGCGCTTCTTTGGTGATTAAACGGTTGGTGTTCGCGGCAAAAAACGAGAGCATGTCAAATTCTTTTCTGGTCAACTTCAACTCTTCCTCATCGACAAAGACAAGGCGGTTCTTGAAATCCAGCGACAGATTCCCGAAGTGAAGAATTTCCTTTCCGTCCAGCTGTTTTCTTCGCATCACGGCTTTGATACGGGCGTGAAGTTCGGCAAGATGAAAGGGTTTTGTCAGGTAGTCGTCCGCCCCGAAATCCAGTCCGGTTATTTTATCCTCGATGGAATCTTTTGCCGAAATAATAATGACATTTCCTGCGACACCGGCTTTTTTCATTTTTTCCAGAATTTTCAAGCCGCTCCCGCCGGGTAAGGAAATATCCAGTAAAATGCAGTCATATTCATACAAAAATACCTTTTCGATGCCGGAATCGTAGTTTGTCGCCTTTTCCACGATAAACTTTTCGTTGCTCAAAAAGGATTCGATTGTCTTTACCATTTCAGGCTCGTCTTCGATAACTAAAATTTTCATCTTCTTTCTTGTTTTATTTCAAATGATTAAATATACCTGTTACTTTTTTACTCACATTAATTTATATATCAATATTTTATCTACTCATATTCCATAATTTGTTTTCAATTATTTTCTAAATCTGTACCCTGTTTTACAAAACCCTAATTTGTCATAAAACGAATGAGCCGTTTCTTCTCTTCCAAATCCGCTGACAAGCCATAATCCGATACAATTTAACCGTTTCGCTTCTTCCTCGCAAAACAGTATCATGTTTTTGCCTACATGCTGTTTTTGAAATTCCTTTTTCGTAATAATCAAACTGATTTCAAGGAATTTACTGTTCTCTTCGATATTTTCCCTGATGCGGGTTCGATAATTCTTTAAAAATGAAATTCATAACGAATAATTTTAAGAAATTATTTTTTTTGAAAAATCTTTATTATCCGAATTTGTTCGTTCAACTGTTATCATAATCATTAGAATTTATATTCATGGCGTTTGCAAACTGTCAACAATATTTGTGGTAGAACATACGGATATTTTATGTTTTGTCGGGGTCAAATCACTCCATAACCAATTGTAATACTGTATTATTGTTGGAGCGTCTATGTGAGGGCGCGATGCCGTGGTGTGAGCATCGGAAGCAATATATATTTTAAAGTCTTTGACCAGAGCAGATTTAACCGTTGCATCCACACAAAAATCGGTAGCGCATCCGCAGATATATAATTCATCGACATTTTCCCGAACAAGAATAGATTGTAATTCAGTATTGTAAAAAGCATCATTAGCTTCTTTTACTACAACTATATCCGAAGGTTCTTGCACTAATTCCGGTAATATTTCAAAATCTTTAGTATCCGGGAAAAAACAATCTTCTTTTGTTCCATCGTGTTTGATATAAATTACAGGATACCCTAAACTGCGAAACTTTTCCGAAAGTAAATTAATCCGTTCAATTGTATGCGTGGTGTTGTAACGAATGGAGTACGGTTTGAAACTTCCTGTTTGCATGTCAATAATCAAAAGCGCTTTCATCATTAATCAATATTTTATTTACTCATATTCTATCATTTGAGACATGCCTGCTCCAACTTTTTCATTGGGTCTTTCTTCAAACCCAAATTGTTTATAAAATGATTCTCTGTTTTTTGCAGCCATTAAATTTACGAATACTTTTTGACCTTTTTGTAAATACCTTTTTCTTATGTAATCCATTGCCTTCTGCATTAATTCTTTTCCTATGCCTTTTCCCTGATGTTCAGGAAGTACAATTACATCACGAATAATAACCGTATATCCTTTATCGCCCATTACTATTGCCAATCCGATTGTTTTTCAATTCTAAATTTTTCTTTTACCAAATCCCACGCTCTCTGCGGGTTGTAATCAATATCACTCCGAATAATCGAAAAAATATCATTAACATATTCGTAATCAGACAGTTTTTCTTCCATATTCAGAATAAATTGTTTGTCGGTCGGATATTTTAATCCGGCAAACTTGTAATGTTCTCTACCGCAATACAATAACTTGTCAATATCGAACTCGCAATGCGTTAAAGCCCAATACATATCAAACAAATCGCGTCCTTTTTTCCGTCCGTAAAGAGCTTTGAATTTGGTGCTTAACAGTTCTTCAAGAGGATAAGTTGTGATATTGCATTTGCCTGAAAACCAACCATTTTGTACTTCAAAAGGGATTTCCTGTAAACTCAACAAATTCAGATGTTCGCGTGTGTTGATTTCGATTTTCAGCCGCATATTGATTACAGGCGGAATTTCGGTATCAAAATGGTAAACCATCACATTATTGTGAAGTTTCTGTTTCACAATTCGTTTCTGTCCCAAAAACGAAAGCACCTCTCTAATTCTTTTTAACACAGGATTTATCGGCTCGTGTCTGATTTGCACCAAATCAATATCTTCCGAATAGCGTACCTGCGGTTTGATAAAAAGTTTGTGCAAAGCCGTCCCGCCCCGAAATGCCAGCGAACTGCGCAACAAATCGTCCGAAAACATTTCCACAAGCGAGCGGGCAATGATTAAATCCTGCTCAACAAATTCATTTGCCCAAGGATATTCTGCTTTCCATTCTTTCAAAAATTCTTCTTTTATCATAAGTCGGGGTCTATTTCAGTGTTAATAATTATTTGCCATTTTTTATCAATTTTTCCGCTGTTTCCTTTCAAAGGCGAAAGCGGAACAGGAAAACAATCTCCTTTTTTCAATATTTTACTTAAAACATCGGCTAATTTTTGATTTTCGCAAAAATTTTCCAAAATATAGCCAAAGCGTTGAATATTAGCAGTATTATTATTCAAAACAGCCATTTTTTTCAATGCCGAAACTGTCATTACTTCATGCAATTCCTGCAAAACAGTCGTAATATGGTTCAACCCGAAACGGCGGATTTGGTCGAGCAAATCGAAAGCAGTAAGTTCGGGCGACGCAACATTAAAATATCCGCCCTCCCCTTTTTTTTCTACAATTCCGTCCGTCAAAAGTTGTTTTTTACCCACAAAATAGAGTTTCATTTGCTTGTTAATAATACTTCGCGGCACAGGATAGGTTGTTGTAACAAACTCAACCATTGGCTTTTGGTGCGCCGCACCGTGTAGTTGGGCTGCCGTCAGTAAACTCACATAATAGGGCTTGCCGAGCGACTTCATCAGGTTGTCGATATACGAATACATCGGTAAATAGCCAAATTGCTGATATGTCGGCGGCAAAACAGCATAAAAACCCTTGCGAATTTTCTTTATCTTTTTCTTTTGTGTCAAACGGTACAATCCCTGATTTAACACAGCATCCGACAAATGAAATTCCTCTCTTAATTCGTTGATTGTAAATGAAAATTGCCAACGAGCCAAAACTGAATTTACAAAATTATCCCAATTTATTTGTATATTTTCCATCATTCATTTATTAGTGTTACTTTGCAATTTATTATGATTTTCGTAATAAATCGCAAAGTTACAACAATTATTTTATTCTGCAAAATTTCTTTCCTTCGCACGCAGATAACACAGATTTTGTTATTGACATTCCGATTGCAAAATCGGCGCGGTCAAGATTTATTTCTTAATTATCGGGTGTCGAATAATCGTTTTCAGTTTTTCCGGCTCAACTTTGCGAGGGTCAGAAAGATAAATTTCATGATGACGACGCGCCTCGCTTATATCTATTGCATAGCCGCTCTCTATGGCATACTTTTCCATGGCGGCGATGGTTGCGGGTTCGTTGTCATACGAGCCAATGTGCATAACCTGAACACACAAACCCTCGGCAATTTTTTCAAGCCGTGCCTTCGTCAAATCAAGACTCGGCTTTTTCTTTGCGAGCTTTTTCTTTGCGGTTTCAAAAATCGCCTCCGTTATCGACACATCGTTGCCCTGCCACAAGCCCTCTAAAGGCGGAACAACGTATTCTAAAATCGCCTTGTTTCCCATTTTTATTGCGTATGACAAGCCGTATAGCGTTTCTATGGAGGCAGCGTATTCCGCGCCTGTGTTTGGGTCTCCTTTGCCGTCAATTGCAATAACAATTATCTCTTTTACGTCTATAATCGAAGGTGTGCTTTTGGGCTGATATAAGTCTTTCTCTGTTTTCTTAAAATCAATCGGTTTCATTTTTTAATCTTCTATATTTTAATTATTTATATTCAAAAACTCAATCTTATTTATCCTTTCGTTCAGTTGCTTTATTTTGGCAATCAACTTGTTGAATGGCAATGATTGTCCGTAAATCGTCTTCCAAATACTCGCGCATTGCCTTCACAGACTGAAGGCGCAAATTGGGCGTAGTAACAAGTTGTTGTACATCATTCTTATTTGTTTTTTTATGATAATTTCTCTGTTGTAACCGTCAAGTCCGCGTATGTTTTCAACTTCGCAGGCACAAATCGCAAAAGCGTATAATCGCTGTCGCCCTTCGGATAATACATTTCCCAACCTTTCTGCCTCGCCCGCTTCCTTGTTTTTCAATCAGACTTTTGGTTTGTAAGTCTGACAAAATACGCTTAACAGTCGGATTGGGAATGAATAATTTTTTTGCAATTTCTACGGATTTAATACCGGAATAATTCTGAATGATTGTTATGATTGATTTCTCTTTGGGCGAAAGTTGCGATACCGAACCGCTTTGCTCCAATTTAATCATCAACTGCGATTGAATGTTTTTTAAGGCATTCAGAAAAAACAATATCCAATTGATAATCATCTTAAAATCATATACTTTATTTTCCATTATACTATTTCTTTTGATACGTTTCGATACGCAAAGGTGCGAAAATGATACGAGTAGATACGTTTATGATACGAAGAACAAATATCTGCCAAACAGGGCGATTGCGCCTAAAAATGATTATTAACGCCTCTGACATTTCACCACTGTAAATCTCAATGGCGATTTATTTTCTAAAAATTTAACCGGCTCATCCATCTCTGAAAAATCCATCAATCCGTACTCCCTAAATTCCTGCTTGATGGATTCCGAATCATAGAAAAACAATTTTGCGCCGCTTGTCATCAAAAAACGGTTTTTGCTGAGTGGCTTCCCTTTTCCATACAATGAATCATTTTTTGAAATCGTCGAAAAAATCATCCATCCGTTTGGTTTTAATTGGGCATAGCAATCTTTGATAAACTTTTTCCGTTCATGCTTATTCAGTAAATGAATCAGTGCATAGCAATATATTCCATTGTTAAGAAAAATCCTTGCATTCCTGCCATATCCGATTCCCGGAATTAATATGTCTGCGATTTTTTCCTTTATAAAAAAATCTTTTGCGGCAATTGCAGAATCTGCAGGTTCAAAGCCCCACATAGTTTGCTTTTCTATATAATTTGATTCCCAAAATTCATTCTGTTTCATGTTCAATCGTTTTCTTTATGTGATAAGATTTGAGAATATCCTCCATTTTCGTATGATAACCGCATGACTGCTTTATTTTCTATACGATAACAATCGCTTCTGCTGTCGCAATAAATGCAACCGTGCGGACAACCTTTGTACAGATTCAGATTGTAATCTGCACCAAACCAGTTGTCGCCGTGAGTGAATTTTTGCAGGATTGTTTTTGCGGGGATAAATTCCATTGATTTACTTTTTAGCACGCAGATAACGCAGATTTAAGGGATTTGCGCGGATTTTTCAGTTCGGGCGTTTTTGTGAGCGGTGATTATTGTATGGCTGCGCACATTGACAGTAAGCACATAACCATCGCCATACACATACCAATTTTTCCCTTTCCGAATAATTGAATTTTCATCAGCATTCCGGACTTCCTTGCTGCACCAAGCAACTACATCTTCGACATCTAAACAAAGATTTCGTCTAATGCGTTCTTTACCCAACTCTGTTGTATGCAATTTATCCGGTAATATTTTTTCCGTCATATTTTTTGTTAATTATTTTCTAAATCTGTACCCTGTTTTACAAAACCCTAATTTGTCATAAAACGAATGAACCGTTTCTTCTCTTCCAAATCCGCTGACAAGCCATAATCCGATACAATTTAACCGTTTCGCTTCTTCCTCGCAAAACAGTATCATGTTTTTGCCTACATGCTGTTTTTGAAATTCCTTTTTCGTAATAATCAAACTGATTTCAAGAAATTTACTGTTTTCTTCGATATTTTCCCTGATACGGGTTCGATAATTCTTTAAAAATGAAATTCATAACGAATGATTTTAAGAAATTATTTTTTTTGAGAAATCTTTATTATCCGAATTTGTTCGTTCAACTGTTATCATCATCAAATTTTATTTATCAGATTAATTTTGATACTTCCCTTTTACCGATTTTTCAATTGTTTTTATCGTTTCCAAATATGCCATTTCCACGTCCGACAGCGTTTTTTGCTGATACTTCCGGTATTCGGCTTTTGCTTTTTCCATTGCCTGTTCGTGGGAGATTTTGCCTGAATTTTGTAACACTTGTTCGCCTGTGGAACTTAAAATATTGTCCAATTGGCGCATATAATCTTCCATATACATCGGGCGGCGTTTCATAGCTTGAATTTCGGCAAAATCAAAATACCCCGAAACCAAATTGTTGAGAATTTTCAACTCTTCTTCGTTCAAGTAATTCTTTGCGATGGAAATATCCTTGATTGTAGGCTGACTGCCCGAAAAAACGGTCAATCCCATAAACGGCTTGCCGGCATCGGCACGTTCGGCAATGACTTCGGCAGCCGTATGTCCATGGGCGGCATAATGCAGCTTGTTTTGCACGATTTTAAAGAAACGGATTGATTCTGCCGCTTTGGGATTGTAATCAATGCTTGTGGCGTACAAGTCCAACACTTGGCGGTAAAGCACTTTTTCGGACGAGCGTATGTCGCGAATTCTGTCCAGCAGTTCGTACCAGTATCGCCCGCCGCCGTTGCCTTTGAGCCGCTCGTCGTCCATTGTGAACCCTTTTATAATGTATTCTTTCAAACGCTGCGTTGCCCAAATGCGAAAATTGGTTGCCACGCGCGAATTTACACGATAACCGACGGAAATTATCATGTCCAAATTGTAGAATTGGGTCTGGTAGTTTTTTCCGTCTGTGGCAGTATGTGCAAATTTTGCACATACTGAATTTTCATCTAATTCGCCATCGTTGAAAATATTACGCACATGTTTGGTAATCACGCTCCTTTCCACACAAAACAATTCTGCTATTTTTGCCTGCGTGAGCCAAATTGTTTCGTTTTCGAGTCGTACTTCAATTTTCGGCGAACCGTCATTGGCTTGATAAATCACAAATTCTTTCTGTTTTTTGATTTCTGTTGTCATAAATTTTTCTCCTTTTATTGTTATATTTTATTTCGATTTTAACAACATGATATAATCCTGTTCGTTTTCTTTAACAATTTCAACCCGAATTTTTGATACATCTTTACGGCATAATTCGCTTTGTCCACGCTCAACGAAATTTGTTTATAACCTCTAATTCCATTTGTAACCCTTGATTTCGCCGTCTAAAATACGCACCCACGCACCGCCGACAGTTTTTCCGTTCAGTTCGGCAAAGATACAAAAATCGCCCCGTTTCTTTCCAAAATCACGAATATATATGTCTAATTCGGGCTTTTTGATAATGTCGCGAGGCAACGGCTCTGCGCTAATGCGTTCCACATCGGAATGTAAAGTCAGACCGATACTGCCAACCGCTTTTCCATCAACTGCAATCGCCAACAAAGTGGCAGGTTTTGGCTATGTCATAGCCATTTTGATAAATTCTTTGCCGTCTTTTTCTTCGTTTGTTGTCGGCGAATATTGCGACAGCAGATTTTTTTCTATCAATATATTGTTGGCTTCTATAATTTTCTCAGGGTTTATCATATTAACATTAAATACCAAATCGTAGTTGGCATCCTTGGGCTTAAATTGATTTACTCCGTAGGCTATGCTATTGGCAGGTACGTCTTTTGTAATTATTGCACCTGCTCCTATAACAGAATTTTCGCCAATTATTATCGGTCCTAAAATTTTTGCTCCATCAGCGATTACTACATTTTTACAAATTATCGGATTTCCAACATTTTCCCATTCGCTACTACTTTTGTTATATCGCATATTTGTACCAATGGTTACATTTTGAAAGATAACAACGTTTTCACAAATTTTTGCAGCAATAATTGTGCAACCACGTGCGTGATGAGCGAACAATACGCTTTTGTCCATTTCAGCGCAATTAATTTCACAACAATAGAATTTTTCCAGCAAATTACCGGCTGCTTTTTTTAGTATTCTATTCCGGGAATAGCAATTTATTTTAACTAATTTATCAAACATATTTTTTAATCTCCTATATTTTGATTATTTACATTCAAAAACTCAATCTTATTTATCCTTCATTTTCAGGCATTCTGCCTGCTTTGCTGATAAATTCGTTTTTGATTCCATATTTATTTAATATCCAATCGCATAGCATCAAAATCAAAAGTAAATTTCTTCAGTTTTTTTAGCAATCCCAAACCGACATAACCATCTTTCGTGATATAGAATTTACGGTCGGCAAAGACGACCGCATCGTCGCCTAAATCAATTGATTGATTGCCTAATAGCATCGTTGAATGATTGAGTCGGATAAAAGGCATATTTTCTGCACCATGTATCATACATTCATTTGTTCTATCTGCATCGTTTGGTGGAAGAACGGGTAATTGGTCTTTGTGTTGTTGATAAAATTCGTCTTGCATAGCCACAGCAAGATCGCCCCAATTACCTCCGGTATCAATAAAAGCAGTAAAATTCAATCCATTGATTTGTGTATTTAGAAACAATCTATCGCTTGCCAAAAATATATTCTTAGTCTTTGTTGTATCTGTCGGATGGTTGAAAGAAATAATCATTTCCTCTTTATCCAAATCAAATTGAATGTGATGAAGCTGTTGAATAAGAGGTAATCCCATAATAATCTCAGTTTTAGCGGACACTGAATCCATCTTAGCCATTACCTCCTTATTGCTTAGTAGAGAATCCGGAATACAGGGTTGAAAAAAATCGCGGTCAATGACAGTAATCGGCACATTAGTCAGCAACAGGCTTCCCACTCGAATGGAGTCAAGCCGACCATTAGCGGCATTTATTTTTATTTCATTAAAATCTCTGGGAGCGTATTCTTCCAGCATTTGCACTCCTATTTTCTCAGCAATATCTTTTGTGGCAAAAACAGGATAAGTACCTCCCGTGTCAAAAACCGTATTCAAGGGTATTCCATTATACTCCGCATTAAAAATAATCACAGGCTTTGTGAGTATCGGAATATGAATATCACCATTATTTTCCGTTTCATTCGTGATTTGCATTTTGGATAATCTTATATACTCCTTTAGGTAGCGGACTACATCGTCATTGATTATACTTCCACGGTATTTGTCTATAAATGCGGGAAATAGCGCATCCACACTATCCTGTTGGTTGTAATAAATAGCCGTCATTAGATGATAAGCATCCGTGGCAAATGGATGGGAAATACTATCTTTGTATTGCTCATAAAATTCCATAGCCTCCGGAATCTGTTTATTCAATGACAAATTAGTCAACTCCTGTCCATAATTTCTTTCCTGAGAATAGGCGAGTAAACAATTAAAAATCAACAATAACGACATTAAAATTTTTGTTTTCATAAAATATATAATGTGAATAGATGATATAAATGCAAATATAATGATATTTCATTTATTTATTGCCTCTATGTCTAAAAAAGAGTGTTTTATACACTCGCTGTGTTCTACTTCTATGTTATATCTGCTTACCTTTCGTTCTTACTACGGGGAACATTGTTTATCCCTGTAATTTCATCGCCTTCGCGTAGTCCGGCTATTTTGACACTGTTTTCTTCATAATTTCCTATTTTTGTTACAATCCATGTTAAATTATTGGTTATTCTCGGTGAAAATTCAAACCGTTTCGTTTCTCCGCTATCAATTCTTTTATACTCTTTTACCGGTTGTAGTCCTAACCGTTTGGATTCCTTAGTGCATGAATTGATTGTTCCTAAAATTAACTGTCAATTGTTTCATTTTGTTCTCCAATTATTGTCAACAGTCGTTGACTTTTTGTGAAATATGAGAGCAAAGGTACATAATTTTCTACAATTACCGCCCTAACATCTACATCCGGGCGAGACCACCATTCCACATTCATTCCTGCGCCCAAACTGCATTTATTTTGTCGTTTGATTTTATTTGTCTAATTTTGACACCTGATTTTTTATCCCGTATCCATTAAGTTAATCGCGTTATCATGGCAAAGAAAAGTAAAATAAAGCAACAAGGCAAACAGATGCCTAAAAAAAATTCGAGGACGGAACAGGAACAATGTACCATTGTTGCAAAAAAAATACTCCAACACTTTGGGTTAGATACGAAGCTGCTTGATGTTTTTACGAAGAAACAAAAAGAGAGGTTAAGTAAAGTTTACTACATCACGCCGTCCATAAGCGCGGACAAACCTGGGACTGTGCCGCGTCAATACTTGAAGACAATTAATAGTGAAGCTTATAAATTTATGAAAACCAATTTTTGGGGCAATTCTGAAAATGAACTCACATTCTTTGAACTCGCTACTTTCGGATTGAGTTTTCTTTCTACCATACAGGGAATGTTCAAAGAAGAAAACTTATTTGAACCGGGCACGCCACAATATGAATCGGCAAGTTGTATTTGTGAAAAGTTCGACAGGGATGAACTCATGAATGAAGCTTTCCAGGATGTGTCTAACCATATTTTTTATATATCAAGGGGCTTTTCAAGGGTAAACTTCCGAATGTATGGTCATATTATGGATTGTGAAAAACTTCCTGATAAGCGATGCAATTGCGGTCATTGTTTTGTGTATAAGGTATGCTATAAGATTACAGTACAGGAATGTGAAACAAAAGATTTTTCTATTAACAATATATATCGTAAAACTTATCGTTTGTTCAGACCGGCAGACGGATTGTATTTGCCAAAACCACTGACAATACAGCAAAACGAGATATTTAAAAGAGAAAAGGAAGAGAAGGTTTTTAATATGTACGTACAGTCGCATGTATTTCATCGTTTCAGGGAACGTTTGGATGTATTCAGTCCAAGCAATCATAATCTTTTATTTCAATATGCTTTCAGTCGCTACTTAAAATTGGTGCAATATGACAATCGGGATTTATTTGCTTGTTTGATTGATGATGATGCTCCTGTCGGATATTTTACATTTCTGATTCGAGGAGACGACATTGTTGTTAATACTTTTCTACCATTAGTTGGCGAAAACACGCCGGAGGGGAAAAAGCTTCAGAAGTTGTTATCCTTGAGCAAGGAAGAAATTACTTATCTGGGAATGGATAAGTTAAGTTTTTTCACAACAGTTGATTTCGAGCAAATCCCCCAATTGAAGCAAGCACTGATTGATTCAAATATTTGGAAAACAAAATTAGCAATAGAAGAACTATTCGACGAAGACGAAATGGAAGAAAATAAATCATCCATTGATATGAACAAAACAACGCTCGTTAAAAAGTTTTTTGATAAAATGGAAGAATATAGAAGTTTATTTTAGTCGTTTATTTTCCGGATTTGTTCGTTCAACTGTTATCATAATCAAATTTTATTTATCAGATTCGCTGCATTTATTGTTTTTTATGTGCAACTTTTACATGCGGGTTTCATTTTATAATCAACTCAAATTCCGCCGCCGTATGTTCCTGTCCATTAATGATTATGGATAGTTTATGAAGACCGGAATAAAATTTACGGGTCGTTATTATTCTAAAACTCTGTTTTCGCACCATATCCGCCTTTTCGTCGGATTGAAATGTTCTCTCGCTTATTTTAAATACTTTTTTTGAATGTTGCCCGTTCTGTTTCAGATAATAAAGACCATATTCCACCCGGATATTCTGTGGTGTAATTTCTCTGTTTAACAAGGTGAACGAAAAAATCAAATCGTCGCCTGTTGCTAATTTTGGAGTTATGATTTTGAAATTGGATACTTCGATTTTATCGCTCTTGTTCAGTTGGTAATATTCTAAAATAACGGGATGTCCCTGTTTCAAGAGTGTCCGGAAGGATTGGCGTCGGGTCATTTTTGAGTGCGGGAAGCGCCATTGCCCACGGCAAGCGCGGTCTGGAGCCTTCGCTCGACAATCGCCTGACTTTTGCATTCTCGTGCAAAGACCATTTCAGCATTTGATGTATCATCCTGTCGCCGTACTTAATGATAAACGGACGGACGGCAAATTCACAGCTTGTAAATTGTGTTACAAATTCCATCGTTTTTACAGATGTTTCAAAATGGTCAAGCCCGAAAGACCCAATGTATTCAGGGAAAAACATAAATTCAATACTTGTTTCGTTGAAATCATTTTGTTTCAGTTTGGTAATGATTTGCTCAATAATCTGAGCCGCCAAATCAAAATCTTTGGGTAAAAAATCATGAAGAACGAGAGCGGTATGTTTCATTCGCTCTTTCAGTTCTTTTTTCTCCCAATCGTTGTTGAAAATGGATTGTTGAAACTTCGTTTTGTCGAACGAGGGAATAACTTCGCCCGCAAGATTGGAAAACCGGTCGTAGAACGAAACGGAGTATATGTCTTTAAATAAGCTACTCATATTTAGCGTCTTTTTCTTTATTCGTTATACGACGTTTGGCCGTTCTCCATTCTTTTTTATACTTCTTAATCCGTGATTTATTATCCATATTGTTTCTTTTGCGTTTTGTTTATATTAATGTTGTTAATTAGTCTGCCTGCTTCGCTGATAAATTCGTTTTTGATTCCATTTTATAAATTACTATATTCTTCCCGTTTCTTTTTCGGTAGTTTTTTGATTACTTCATCAGCAGAATGAATTATCAATTCGGCAATCAATTTATCCGGTACATCGCTTTCCAAATATACCTTATTCCACAACAAGGACTTCCATTCGCTATCGGTAATTCCACAGTATCGTTCCCGTAGTTCTACCGACCTGTCGGGGTCGCATTTCAAATACACCCTGAATCTTCCATCCTTAGGCGCTAAGGAAATATAGGCAAACATCTTTTCCATTACTTTAAAAACCAATATATTGTGGTCTATAAAAGGTGTTGATTCCGTACACCCCTTGATTGCGAAACAATTGTCTCTTAATTCTTCGATGTTCATATTTATTTCTTTAATGAATTTGTTCGTTCAACTGTTATCATAATCAAATTTTAATGATACAATTATTTTTTTCTGCAAAGATATGAATTTATGCTAATTTTTCGGTTGTAACCGTAAAGTCAGCGTATGTTTTCAATCTGTAAAACAAAATATTGTCAATCTGTAAAACAAAATGTTGTTAATCCGTAAAACAAAATGCTGTTAATTTATAAAATAGTAGTATCTTTGCAAAAAAAATGATTGTATGGCATACAAACATAGAAGTATAGAAAATGAGTTAAGGCTTAAATTATCAGCCTCTGGAGCTGTGCTTATCAAAGGTCCTAAATCTTGTGGAAAAACAGAGACGGCAAAGCAGTTTGCTAAAAGTATTTTGCAAGTTGACAGAGATGAGCGAGTTCCGGCAGCAATGTCTATCGACCCGGCAAGATTGCTGACAGGCACAACGCCGCGACTGATTGACGAATGGCAGGTTCAACCCAAATTATGGAATTATATACGCCACGAGGTTGACGACAGACAACAAAAAGGGCAATTTATTCTCACCGGTTCTGCAAATCCCGATGAAGAAACGAATTTACACAGCGGAGCAGGCAGATTTACGGTTATAAATATGCAAACGATGTCGTGGCACGAAATGGGATATTCTTCGGGTGCGATACAACTGTCAAGACTTCTTACCGGTGAACCTCAATCAACCATGGATGAAGGAGTCAATATCGAAATTATCATCGAACGGATGCTCAAAGGTGGCTGGCCTGCGTTATTAGAAGCATCTGTTGAAGAGGCGATGGTCATTAATACCGGTTATGTCGATTTGCTGGCAGAAGTAGATATGAGCAGGGTTTCACAGGTGAAAAGAGATCCTGTAAAAGTGAAAGCCTTGCTAAAAGCCGTTTCGAGGAACATTGCCACGCTTGTTGACAACACTGCTTTAGAAAAAGACATTCAATCAAAAGAGAATGATTCCATTTCCCGACCAACCGTGATTGATTATTTGAATGCGCTCGAAAGATTGATGATTTTTGAAGAACAGCCTGCCTTCGGCACACATATCCGTTCTGCCAACTCATTGCGTAAATCGCCCAAGCGGCATCTCTGCGATGTGTCGCTCGCTGTTGCCGCATTAGGATTGGACAAACAATCTCTACTTGACGATTTGAAATACTGCGGATTTTTGTTTGAGTCGCTTGTTTATCACGACCTGAAAGTATATGCTCGCGCCAACGATGCCACCGTATTCCATTATAAAGATTCTACAGATTTGGAAATTGACGCTATTGTTCAAAAACGCAACGGCGACTGGGCTGCTTTTGAAGTAAAATTAGGTGTGGGACAAATTGAAGAGGCAGCGAAAACCCTGCTTCATTTGAACTCTATTATTGACACTACTAAAACGAATCCGCCGAAATCGCTTAACGTCATTACCGGTACAGGAATGAGTTACGCACGCAAAGATGGAGTAAATGTGATTTCGCTTGCTTCGTTGGGGGCTTGAAAATATTTGAAGAACACGAAATTGAGCCGAATAGAGTATTTTTTGTAAGCCCTAAACAAATCCATAATTGGGATTATTCGGAAAATAGTAAGGGTTATATTCTTACAATTGATAATACGCTCGGAGAGGAACTATGTTTGATAATTTAATCCGCATCTGTTTGCGCTTGCATCGGACAAGATTTTGGAAATCTTTATTATCCCAATATTTCCAAATCCCCTTTTTCATATTGATGTTTGCCCGTTTGTCCTTTTTTATATTGCCAACATTTTATACAATCTTCCCTGCTTAATTTCGGATTATCCTCAAAAAAATCTCTTGTGTATTGATTATATTCAAATTGCGCCCCAATAGTATTCTTTTTTCCCGATTTCTTTTCCGATACTGTTTTATGCCATATTTCTATTGCTTCTTTATAGGTTTTCCTGCCTTTATTTTCAGTCATCCAATTCATAAACTGCACATTATATTTGAAATGCGCTCCGATTTCTTTTATGAAAAACAGTCTGTGCGTTTCATCATTAGAATAATTTGCAGCTATTATTTTATCCAATTCAGGTACAAAATGATTATCCTTTTTCTTCGGTTCTGATTTTATTTTGATTATTTTTTTGTTTTCGATACAATCACAAATATATTGAACCAAATTTTCTTTGGAACCCGTTGCCGGTAAATTGTTTGCCTTACAAATGGCTGTCAATTCGGTTTTTAGATAATATTTATCCAAAAATTCCTGTTTTGTCTTTGGTAAATCCATCATTTTGATATTATTGCCCGCTTAAAATGACAATGCTCCACGCCATAAACAGCGCTACAACAGTGCGTATCGCCGTAGCCAATATCGCTTGCCATAATTTACAAAATCAGCATTTCGTTTTCATCAAATTTTACAAACGGGTTGTAGGCAACTTCCCAATAATAGCCGTCAGGGTCGGAAAAATAAGCGTGATAACCACCCCAAAAAACTTTTTGCGGCTCTTTTGCAATAGTTGCACCTGCTTTTCGTGCCAACTCAATAACTTCGTGAACTTCCGTTTGTACTGAAAAAGATAACTTTCGGATTATCTTCTTTTTCGTTGGTTTTGAAACCCAAACCGTCACGGTAAAAGTGCACGGATTTTTCCATATCTCTAACACCCAAACAAATTACATTTATTCTATTCATAATATTTAATTTTATGTTCTTTCAAGCGGTTAATATTCGATTTATATTATATCAATTTTTTTTGTAAAGTCATGATGATTGCTTCTTGCATACAGATTATACGGATTTATCAGATTACCAGCACTATTGCGCCGACAGCAATCAATACCCCGCCAATAACGGTTTTTAGGTCCATCGTTTCGTGGAGGCAAGTAAATGAGAGTATCATAACGAATACAACGCTCAATTTGTCTATCGGCGCAACTTTCGATACATTGCCCGTTTCCAAGGCCTTGAAGTAAAATATCCATGAAAGCCCTGTTGCTATGCCCGAAAAAATCAGAAACAACAGGTTGGTTTTACTCAATACTTTTACCTCTTTCAATTGTCCACTCAAAATGACAATGCCCCACGCTAAAAATAGCACTACGGCGGTGCGTATGGCTGTTGCTACGTTTCCGTTAATTCCTTTTACGCCGATTTTTGCCAAAATTGCCGTTAATGCAGCAAACAGGGCTGATAATAAAGCATATAACTTCCACATTGTTTTTCTTTTTATGCCCTTTTCGGAGCGGTTAGACTTCTAAAAAAACTGTAATAATGCTCATCAACGATTTCTCCGTTTTTTATCGCTGCCTTTTTCAAAATCGCCTCACGCTCAAACCCAGCTTTTTGCAACACTTTTTGCGAAGCAATATTGAAACTGAAAGGCGTAGCGTAAATTTTTTGCTGATATGCTCCACATCCGTGCGTGGTATAATCCCGATCCGCCCACCGCCTTTCCGTCAACAACAATTGCCATATCCGTTGCGGGTTTGGGCTTGGCTGATACCATTTGAATAAATTGTATCCCGTCGTCTTCCGAATAGGGATGTGGAAAATAATCACGCAAATTGTTCCAAATGTTGATATTATTTGCGTTTTCGGCAAATATTGCGACAGCATATTTTCAAAAACTGAGTTGGCCATATTGTTTAATTTTCTTTCTGCATTTCACAGAAAGCTTCAAAATCAATGTCTAATTTCTTCGGATTGTCGTAATTATCAACTGAATATAAAGCATGATCAATTACAGGCATCAATTGTTCACTGAATTCGGAAAAATTGTAGTATTTAAACTTTACTATTTCTTCAAGAAATCTTTTACTTTCTTTGTTATTTAGTAACGCTTTCAAATATTTGTATGGCTGTTTATCAAATTCCGCTTCATACACATTTTCCAGTACCTCTCTCTTTTTCAAATATTCTTGCCTAAAAGTATTCGATGTTTCAATCCAATAGTAAGATTCCGATATGCGCGATACCAGTTCGACATTGTGTAATTTGTGCGCCATACCCGAATTTTGAAATACATTCCATACATTTGAACTTGTGTAGGCAAATTGAATATGAAGGAGTTGGTAAACAACTTTGTCTATTGTATCTTTAGGAATTTTATCCCACATATTGTCCAATATTATCCTATAGGTATTAAAATCTTCAAGGTAATATTGTGTTATTCCTTCCATCCATTTTTTATTGTCGTCGAGTTCCCGCTTGATAAGCGACATCATTTCCCGCAATTCTTTCTGATCGTTACGATATTGCACGTAGTTGGAAATGCCGAATGTCAGTGCAATACCAACGATTACACCTAAAATATTTGCGGAAAAATTAGACATCCATGTTTTTGAAATTTTATGCCAAAACCGAAAATTATCTTTCTTCATAACTGCTTTTTTTAATGTTATTTTTCGTCCTCAAAAAAAGCCCGGATAAACTCATTCCCCCTCAAAAGCCCATATTTCCCCTTTTCCACCGAAAACTCATCGTATTTGGTAACCTCATCCGGCATTTCCCCCGGCTTGTAAATCACAAACGGTACCGGTGAATTTGTATGCGTCTTCAACCGGCAAGGCGTGGGGTGGTCGGGCAACAAAGCGATTGTTACCGGTTCGTCCCCTGTTTCGATAGCTTCGAGAATGGGTTTCAGCAAGCGTTTGTCGAGGTTTTCGATGGTTTTAACTTTCAGTTGAACATCGCCTTCGTGACCGGCTTCGTCGCTTGCTTCGACGTGGACATAAACGAAATCGGTTTCTCGCAAGGCTTTTATCGCAGCTTGCGCTTTTCCTTCGTAATTCGTGTCATACAAACCGGTTGCACCCGGTACATCCATGTTTTTCAAACCGGCATAAGTACCGATTCCCTTGATTAAATCCACTGCCGAAATGACTGCACCCGATTGTATCGGATAGGTTTCCGAAAGCGGTTTCATCTGCGGTTTGTAACCCGGCGACCAAGGCCAGATGCTGTTGGCCGGATCTTTTCCTTCCGCTTTTCGTTTCAGGTTGACGGGATGATTTTCGAGCAATGTTTGCGAGCGGATGATTAAATCGTTCAGATAATCAGCCGTTTCCTGCGCTTCGGGAATTTCCGCTTTTATCAGGACTTTCCGGAATTCGGTTCCGGGGACGTCGTGCGGCGGCGTACAATCCAAGTGTTTGTTTCCGCCTTTCAATTTTAAAATGTGACGGTAAGAAACGCCGGGGAAGAATCCAACCCCCCAACCCCCTGAAGGGGGAGCTGGTGCAGCAACATGCTCAATCCGCTGCGCCCACTCCCCCTTCAGGGGGTTGGGGGGTAACTTTTCATTAAGGTAACTGATTAATATTTCTGCTTCTCCGGTAGAAATATGTCCGGCCGAATGATTTTTGATTTTTCCGTCTTTGATGCAGATTAAATTGCAACGCATCACCATTTCTCCGGGAAGGATGTCAATGTCCATGCTGGCGGCTTCCAATGCGCCGCGTCCTTCCAAAACCATGACAGGATCGTAACCCAAAACCGATAAATTGGCGACTTCGCTGCCCGGATGCATTCCTTCGGGAATGGTATGCAACAGACCGGTATTCCCCTTCCGCGCCAATAAATCCATCGTCGGAGTGGAAGCGTATTGCAAGGGCGTCAAATTTCCCAACAATTCGACAGGCTCATCCGCCATCCCATCTCCCAATATAATAATGTATTTCATCAAATTCTCAGTTCTTCTACATAAAGTTGCATATTCTCAAATTTCACCACTTTCACATCTTTTCCGGTTTCGACAAAATCCTGATTGGAAACTGCATCGTACATTTCATTGTCTATCATGATTTTTCCCGAAGGCCGGAGAACCGTCATTGCCGTACCTGTTTTCCCGATTAATCCGTATGTTTCGAGATTTACACTGCCTGCATTTTCCAAATCGGTTGTTAATGCGATTTTCCGGAACATGCCTTTTTCCCCGATTCGGGTCGAAATCCACAATATAATCAGGAATCCGAGAATTAGTCCCGATAAAACGGTCAAAAGCGCACGCGAAATATCCGGCATTCGTACTTCCTTGAATGAAAAATAGTCATTATTGAGCAGTGCAAATGCCAATCCTGTTGTAACACAGATGATTCCGAGAATACCGGAAACTCCGAATCCCGGAAAGACAAATATCTCCAAAAAGACGCAGATTATTCCGATGATGAAAATGATAATTTCCCAATTCTGCACCAACCCGTCCAGATACAAAGGCGTAAAGTACAGGATAGCAGCGCCTATCGCCGCAAAAGTAGGAAATCCGATGCCGGGCGTCTGCAATTCAAAATAAATGCCGGCTACGATAATCATGATTAATACCGCCTGAAAAGCCGGATTCATCAAGAATCCTTTCATATTATCCAATAAGGTGGGTTTGTATTCTGCCGATTTATAATCCCTGTAACCCATATATTGGGTAATCACCTCGTCGGTACTTTCGGCGATTCCATCGCAAAAACCCAGTTTTACAGCTTCCTGAGCGGTAAGCGTCAGCACTTTACCGGAATCAATTACATTGGGAATATTGATTCGTTCATCAACCATCGCTTCGGCAATTTTTGGGTCGCGAATCCATTCGTAAGTCGTATCGTTTCCGTTGATTATGGTCTTTTTTCCATGCGATTCGGCTGTAGCACGGATAATTGAGCGCATGTACGATTGGTATTTGTCGGGCATGGCTTCACCCGATCCGCCGTTTACAACGGTTGCCGCCCCGATGCTTGCGCCTTCCCGCATGTAAATTTTCTTACAGGCAATCGCAATCAAAGCGCCTGCCGATGCGGCATTATTGTCTATAAAAACATACACGGGAATCCGGTTGTACAGGATGGCCGACCGCATGGAATCGGCATCGACTAAGGTTCCTCCATACGTATTTAAATGGAGTAAAACGGCGTCGGCATTCATCGCGTTTGCCTCGTTCAGGCCGTTAATCAGATAGATATGTGAAGTCGAATTGATTTCGGCGTTGATATTTATCTGATAAATAACAACTTCTTTTTTCTCTGTTTTTTCCTGTGCAAAAAGCGCATTCGAAAAGAACGATAAAATAAGGAAAATAAAATAAATTACCCTTTTCATTGTTTACATGACATCATAATTGCTACAAAAGTATATAAAATGTTAGAATAATTCATTATCTTTGCGAAAAATTATTAGCGTAAAAATATTATGAAACGTTTATTTATTCTACTATTCGGTATCTGCTTAGGCCTGTCGGTATTTGCACAAGAACAAACCGCAAACAAAACTGACATATTCCAGTTTACAACCATTAAAGAAATTCCGATTACACCGGTAAAAAATCAATCCAGTTCGGGAACATGCTGGTCTTTTTCCGGTATAGGATTGATTGAAGCGGAATTGTTGCGTATGGGAAAAGGAACATTTGACTTGTCCGAAATGTTTGTCGTACATCAAAATTACAGCGAAAAAGCACAAAAATATGTTCGCATGCACGGCACCGTTAATTTTGCGGGCGGAGGCTCGTTTGCCGATGTATTGGACTGTATCAGAGACCATGGGATTGTACCGAACGACCTGCAAACGGGTTTGAATTACGGCGACACGATTCACCGGCATGCGGAATTGGATAATTTGCTGAAAGTTTACATTGATGTCATCATTAAAAATCAGGGCAGAAAATTATCTACCGCTTGGTATCAAGGCTTTACCGGAATTTTGGATGCCTATCTGGGCCAATGTCCCGAAACATTTACCTACAACGGGAAAAGTTATACACCCAAAAGTTTCACTCAGTTTTTAGGAATTCATCCCGAAGATTACGTTTCAATCACTTCTTTCACGCATCATCCGTTTTACACTTCATTTGCGATTGAAGTTCCCGATAACTGGAGATGGGCGGAATCCTACAATGTTCCTTTGGACGAAATGATGCAAATAATTGATAATGCGATAGATAAAGGTTATACGGCAGCTTGGGCTTCTGATGTAAGCGAAAGCGGATTTACCCGCAAAGGCATTGCCGTCGTTCCCGATGAGGACGCCAAAGAAGGTCCCGGTTCGGATCAGGCGCATTGGTTGGGACTCACCCAAAGGGAAAGGGATGAATATTTCAAAAATCTGTCGCAACCGGTTCCCGAAAAGAAAATTACGCAACAAATGCGTCAGAAAGGATTTGACAATTACGAAACCGGAGACGATCACGGCATGTTGATTTATGGTAAAGCCCAGGATCAGAACGGCAGTAAATATTATTTGGTAAAAAATTCGTGGGGAACGGCAAGTCCTTACAATGGAATCTGGTATGCTTCCGTGCCTTTCGTGGAATACAAAACGATTAGCGTTGTGGTGCATAAAGATGCTCTTCCGAAAAATATTAAAAACAAATTAGGCATAAAATAAAAATGGAAAAGATTAGCGATCAATTAATTGACGAACTAATCCGCCTGTCTTTTTCCGAAGATATCGGCGAAGGCGACCATACGACATTAAGTACCATTCCCGAATCGGCGCAGGGAAAAATGCAATTGATCATTAAAGACGACGGTATTTTGGCCGGCGTTGAGATGGCCGGAAGGATCTTCCACGCTTTTGATCCTGATTTGAAGATGACGGTTTTTATTCACGACGGAGCAAAGGTAAAATACGGAGACATCGCTTTCACGGTTGAAGGTAAAACGCAATCGTTATTACAAACCGAACGCTTGGTACTCAACGTGATGCAACGGATGAGCGGAATTGCCACGACAACCCGCAAGTACGTGGAAAAACTCGAAGGCACAAAAACCCGCGTTCTGGATACGCGCAAAACAACGCCGGGCATGCGAATTCTCGAAAAAGAAGCCGTCCGGATAGGCGGTGGAACGAATCACCGGATCGGACTTTTCGACATGATTCTCCTGAAAGACAATCACGTTGATTTTGCCGGCGGAATCGAAAAAGCGATTGTACGCGCCAAACAGTATTTGTTTTCCCAGGGAAAGACTTTACCGATTGAAATAGAGGTGCGGAATTTTGACGAATTAAACCAAGTCCTGGAAGTAGGTGGAGTTGATCGCATTATGTTAGACAATTTCACTGTCGAAGATACCCGCAAAGCCGTTGAGTTGGTTGCCGGAAGATATGAATTGGAATCTTCGGGCGGCATCACGTTCGATACGATTCGCAATTATGCCGAAACCGGGGTGGATTATGTTTCCGTCGGGGCGCTTACTCATTCGGTTAAGAGTTTGGATATGAGTTTGAAGTCGGTGCTACTTGTATCTATGATTTTTTCTTGATTTTCTCCGTATTATTTAATTCTCAATTATTTCGTATTTGTCTTTACCGATGAATATCACCGATAGATAACGGACATCCGTACGACCTGCAAACAGATGCGAATCGCGGTATTTTGCCAACTGAATGAGGGCTTCTTCCCGTTTTTTCTCTACGGATTTCACATATAAGCAAAATCACTCATCGCGCCCATCTGACGACCCGGATCAATCATGATGTCTTTGCTTCCATCGCGGGTCATCAGGAGAATGTATTCCCAATAGACTGTCCGAATGGAATAGTTAGGTGCTGAACCCGGAAGACCGTAAGGTCTTCTATTTGGGTAACCCCGCGGCAAGCGAAGCGCAGCCCGGGGTAGAGCGACCCCTCATCATCCCCTCAACTCCGAGGAGTTGAACTTATTTACTTCAAAAGCATTGGGGTGTACGACAAATTTCCCAATTAGTGTTTAACGATTATCGGTAGATGTCTCCATGCGCCTCCTCGTTCCTCGTTGGCTTAGTCGGCATGACGGTAAAACATTGAGATGTGGGTGGAGGGGGAAGAAACGGCGGCGAAGCCGCCGTTTCTTCCCCCTCCTTTCCCCTTTTGCAGCCGCGTCATGTCGACCGAGCGCAGCGAGTGGAGACATCTCCTGATAATCGTTAAACACTAATTGGGAGATTTGTCGTACACCCAAGCATTGCTATTTTATAAAAAACAACTACATTTGCAAACAGGAAAATACAACCAATAACTTATTAAAATCAAAACAGTTATGTCCGCTTATAGTCAAATTCTTTATCACCTGTTATCCGATTTACATCCTTCGGTTGCTTTAGCCGATTACATAAAGGATATAAAAGAGTCAAGTTCAAAAAAAATCAGCAGGAACACCATAAAAAGGAAAGTTTTGTTGACGAGATAAGGCGTCTTTTCAAAGAGAATGGAATTGATTTGGATGAAAAATGGTTTTGGCAGGGCGAATAAATTCAACTCCTATATCGGAGTTGATGGGATGATGAGGGGTTGCTCTACCCCGGGCTGCGCTTCGCTTGCCGCGGGGTTACCCAAGTAGAAGACCTTACGGTCTTCCGGGTTCAGCACCTCAATTTAATATTTAGCCATTATCCGCAATTACACTTTACTCTCCAAATATACCCGGATAGCGCGTGCAAGGTCTCTTCCCAAGTCCCGTGCAGAGTTGGTATCAACAACTACTCCGGACGAATTGGCAAAAGGAATCTCAATGCTTCCGGCAAAGACTGCATTGGGTAGTGTTGCTGCCCATTCACCGGGGGGGCGAAGGTTTGATGTTTTATGATAATTTGCAGAAGTATTCCATGATTTACCATACGGAATATTCCATGATTCTTTGTACGGGATGGCTCCTTTTCTTTCTGCTTCCAGAATTTTCCCAAACCGTTGATATTGTTCAATAGTATTAGGGGAAATTTCCGGATTATAACCAACGAGATAAGTGTATTCGTTGGTACCCTTATCTGTATCATTGCCATCATCGCCACCACGAAGCCAGGGGCAGTGCATATCGAAGAAAAAGAGAGGTTTTCCATCAAGCCATAGAGGGACCTGTTCGGTGATTGCCTGAATTTCGGGATAAATTTTCTGAATATAATCGCGGCAGTGGTCATGCGGACGGCGGTTTTTGCCTTGATCGCCATCTTCCACACCGTCTTTATCCACTAATGGGACGATGAAAAATTCGGCGTGCTCCCGCAGCCAGCGGCCATCTTCCGAATCGGAAAGAGTGGTTTCAATAATTCCTTCAAGAGCGTATGTTGCCATCATTTCGCCACTATGGTGTCGTGATGACAGGAATATTTTGAAATCGGGGGTTTTGTGGCTGTCGTAAATTCGGAGCAGTTCCACATTGCGTCCTTTCTTCGTTTTACAAAGCGTTTCTACTTTCAGATACGGATTGTCCTTGTATTTTTCGAGAAAACGGGAGAGTTTTTTTTCCGTGTAATTCATTCCCATACCGAAATAGACTTCCTTTTCATTCTTTCCGAACTGATATTGAAACGCTGTTGCGGAAAAACCAAGATCACCCAGCCAGCGCCATGTTTCTCCACCGTCCGTGCTGATTGCAGGACCTCGTGAACTGATAACACTGCCGTTTGTGAAAACAAAATTCAGTTTTCTTCCTTCGGCTCCCCTTATACGGAACGACCAGTAAAACCAGCGCCCCTCTGTATCCCTCAAGTCTTGCTGTAAACGGATGGTATCGCCTTCGATACTGTTCACGATGATGTTGCCGCCGGGAAAATCGGCGTCAATTTGCAGTTCTTTTGCATTGCATTGCAAGAATATTCCCAATACTCCGAGAATAAAAATGCTTGTTCCTATAAATATTCTTTTGTTCATAATGTTGTCATACTTCAATTAGTTTCCAAATATACCCGGACAGCGCGTGCAAGGTCTCTTCCAAAGTCTCGTGCAGAGTTGACATCAACAACTACTCCGGACGAATTGGCAAAAGGAAACTCCAAGCCTCCGGAAAGGACTGTATTGGGTAGTTTTTCCCCCCATTCACCGGAGCTTCGAAAGGTTGTTGTTTTATAATAATCTGCTTCATGAGTATTCCATAACATACCATACGGAATATTCCATGATTCTTTGTAAGGGATGGCTCCTTTTCTTTCTGCTTCCAGAATTTTTCCAAACCGTTGATTTTGTGCAACAGTATTAGGGTAAATTTCCGGATTACGAAGAACGAAATAAGCGTATTCGTTGGTACCCTTGTTCTTATCATTGCCATCATCGCCACCACGAAGCCAGGGGCAGTGCATATCGAAGAAAAGGAGAGGTTTTCCATCAAGCCATAGAGGAACCTGTTCGGTGATTGCCTGAACTTCGGGATAAATTTTCTGAATATAATCGCGGTTGTGGTCATGCGGACGGCGGTTTTTGCCTTGATCGCCGTCTTCCACACCGTCTTTATCCACTAATGGGACGATGAAAAAATCGGCGTGCTCCCGCAGCCAGCGACCATCTTCCGAATCGGAAAGAGTGGTTTCAATAATTCCTTCAAGAGCGTATGTTGCCATCATTTCGCCACTATGGTGTCGTGATGACAGGAATATTTTGAAATCGGGGGTTTTGTTGCTGTCATAAATTCGGAGCAGTTCCACATTGCGCCCTTTCTTCGTTTTACAAAGTGTTTCTACTTTCAGATACGGATTGTCCTTGTATTTTTCGAGAAAACGGGAGAGGTTTTTTTCCGTGTAATTCATTCCCATACCGAAATAGACTTCCTTTTCATTTTTTCCGAACCGGTATTGAAACGCTGTTGTGGAAAAACCAAGATCACCCAGCCAACGCCATGTTTCTCCACCGTCCGTGCTGATTGCAGGACCTCGTGAACTGATAACACTGCCGTTTGTGAAAACAAAATTCAGTTTTCTGCCTTCGGCTCCCCTAATACGGAACGACCAGTAAAACCAGCGTCCCTCTGTATCCCTCAAGTCCTGCTGTAAACGGATGGTATCGCCTTCGATACTGTTCACGATGATGTTGCCGCCGGGAAAATCGGCATCAATTTGCAGTTCTTTTGCATTGCATTGCAAGAATATTCCCAATACTCCGAGAATAAAAATGCCTGTTCCTGTAAATATTCTTTTGTTCATAATATATTATTTTATTTATTTGTATTCTAACCATGCTGTTGCCGTTGTATTTTTGTCGGCAACTATTCTAATCCACCGTGCCAAAAAAGATTCGGGAAAACGATACGCGAACTTATCCCCTTGTTTGACTGTAAATTGTTTGTATTTCACCCAGTTTCCATCGCCGGTAGGATCGACTTCTACGGTGAATGTGATGTTTCCTGCGGATTGGTGCGATAAATCCAGGGTTCGCTGATCATAATAACCAATCAGGTAAGGGTCGGAAGGAATATTTGCCGACACTTTGCTATCCACCCAAGGTCCGCCATGTCCGACCGGTTTTCCCAATTTCCAAAGGTCGTCAATCGCGCCCGCCCAGAGAGCCGCTTTTTTATCTTTGGAAACAAATAGATGCGAATGGGCTTTTGCGTTGGGGTTTATACCCGAAATTATTAATAAACCCCGGTAAGAGGCATAATCGTTGATTTTCAAATTGTGCGAAGCAATCGGACGGATTTTGGCATAACCGTCGGCATTTTCGGCGGGCAATTCGTAAAAAGTGCCGTGGCAATTAAACAAATCACGCTCGGTAGCCACTTCCCGGCAAATGCGCAACGAACCTTTCCGGGTGGCTTCCGTGTAACGTTCATCGCCCAAAGGCAGACGCCACCGGCGACCGGCATCATCAACAATCAAAACCGAACCCTTTTCTATTTCAACGGCTTGTTGCGGAATGGCGAATTTAGTACGGATGAATGTTGCTGTTTCCGTATCCTCTTTGGGTACAATATTCAGTTGCTCATCCGCTTCGTAATAGGCTGTTTCACCGCTATCCGTATTTGCCAACAATCCGAGTGCCCGGCGATTGTTCCCCAATCCGTAAAGCAATCCGCCCAAAGAGGTTCTGCTGTCAATGGTTGCGATGCCATCAAAAATGACGTCAGCTTGCGTGGTTCGGGAATCTTTTTCGCCATAGACAAAGGCGAGGCTTGCTTTTGTGGCTTTGTCTGCCGACACTCTTACCCATTCGCCCTGTTCATCATGACCAAAGGCGAGCAGTTTCGATTCGCCTGCTTCCATTTTCTCCTGTCTCAAAGACTTCCACTCGCCTGTCCCTTGGGTGTCAATCTCAAAACTGAAAGTTACGGCTTGTTTGCCTGAATTTGTTAACCAGGCGCTGCGAGTATCCCATCCGGTAAAAAGGAACGGTTCGGAGGTGGTATTTGCCTGAATATCCTCATTAAACCATACGTAGCCGCCGGCATTGTCAGGTCCGAGATGAGCGGGTTGGTCAACAGAGGTAAACCATAGATTGGAATTGGATTGTCCGGGACCTTCGATACCGCCCTTCGTTTTGCGTTTGTTGAGAAACTCTTTTTGTGCGGAATCATCACAGCCAAACACTAATTGGTTGTTCCACCGCGCAAAATCGCCGATTACTTTCAGATAAGCCGACATGGGGCGAAGTCCGGCAGTATTGGATGCCGTAAATGTTTGGGGGAAGTGCCAAAACATCCCGTGCATCGTCATCAGATAGTCCGGTTGTTCCGGTGTACCGACATCACGTATGCGGGGCCATTCCGTATTCCATCCATGTGCGCCGTCATACGAGTAACTTGCTTTGGGCAGACGGAAAAACGTCCATCCTTTCTCCGCATCGCGAACGCCCAACAACAATGATTTATAATCCCAACCGTTTACCCAAACAGGGTCGGTTGCCGCATTTGCATTGCCATAAATACCTCCGGGACCGGTTACTTCCGTAAATTGATTGCGGCGAATCAGTTTCCAGTCTTTGCCGTCCCATTCGGACAATGAACCGGCCTCCACATCAAATTTCCGCAAGGCTTCTTTGGTATCTTCGCCGTTATTGCTATAGACTAATACGCCCTGTCCGGAATATACGCCCTTGCCATGCACACCGGGAAGCAGGGAGTTGGATTGCGCCATCTGACCGGTGGTTTTCGGAATCAGGTTTCCGTCTTTATACAGTTCGTTTACCTCCAAGGTGTTCACATCTACTTCGTAAAAGCCCTCTTCCATGGTCGCGTAATAAATTTTATCCGCCGGACGGGTCAAGTGTCGGGCGTTACCTGTAAGCCGACCCGCCATTACTGAAAGGGGAATGGTGCGAACATGGGCTTGTTCGTCAATGATATAAGAGCCGATGAAAAGCCGGTTACTTTCTTTATGAATCATACGGTTGGCAGGCGTGCCGCCGATACTTTCAGAGCGGATGATATTCTCCAGTTCCGGAGTTATCTGATACAATTTATCGGATGAACCCAATGGAAGATGAGGACCATACGTGATTGTCCACAGACTGCCTGCCCAGGGGACTACTGCTCCATGACCGCACTCGCCTTCTTCATTGTAATGGGCTAAATGTGGATAGATTCCGGATATGGAAAGCGGCGCAGGGGCAGTTGTCCGGCTGCGACACGTGGAAAAGAACAAGCATACGCCTGCTACCATAATAGCAGTTGCCATGCCGTTGATTATTTTGCTGTACATTGTTTTATTTTTTAATAACAGGCACAAATATAGTTATTTTTTTATACTTGTGCCTGTTAAATAATTCAACTATTCTATTGCCGATTCACCCACCGTTAATGTCCATCCCGGATTCTGATAAATCGGGGATGTCGATATATCATTGTTTTGGGAGGTGATTAAAACATCCTGCAACGCTATCGGATTCAGGTAATGAGCCATCTTCCATATATATCCGTCTAAGGCAAGACTGCCTCTCGCTTTTTCATACGGGCGGAGATAGTCGCTTATATCAGGCGGAGAAACAAGTGCTCCGGCAAGATCCAAGCCGTAAGTCAGTTTGGAACTTCCGTCCGCGTTGTTATACCAATCCTTCATAGGACCCCAAAGTTTGAAGCCTTCAATGTGATAGGGAGACGTAATCATTTGGTCGCAAGACCTCCATCGTTGTAGATCCGCCCAGCGCATTCCTTCGCCGATAAACTCGCAACGGCGTTCGCGACGGATATTATACAGGGTGGCGTCAATCAACTGTCCTGCCGAATAGGCTCCCCAATCATTGGGCGCTTCTTTTGCCACATCCGTTGCACTGATGGTCGCGTTGAAATTCGCATCCACTTTTGCGCGGCTGCGAATATCCTGCCAATACTGAGTAGCGGTACCGTCCAGCGAACCATGCCGTTCATAATATGCTTCCATGTAATTGAGCAAGGCTTCGACTCCGCGAAATATGATTAACCCTGTATATCCATCATTACTGGTACCTAATGAAATATGAGCCGCATCCAACGGATTCCCTTTACGGAGTGCATAACCGGTATTGTACAACATAGCAGGATCTGACCGTAATATGTCCGGATATGGTTCTACCAGATTTTTAGACATTGCGGGACCATTAATCAACACATTCTTTTGTTTGGGTTCCTTTAAAAACAGAAACAGCCTGTTGTCACGGTCAGTACGTACGGCGGTTATAGAATCATCTCCGTGGTATCCGCTTGCCGACGCATAAATCGGCAAGCCGTTTGCCATCAGAAATGACTCTACAAATCCACGTGTGGTTCCGGTAACATTATTACCGGCTTGAGTGTATTCCGCAACAGTGCGACCTACCCCAAGTCCGATATTGTATTCACGCCACAGTAAGACTTCTCCATAACTTGAAAGATTGATAGAAGCATACATATCCATATAAGGATTGCCCGGTTCGGTTATATCCTGTTGTATCAAACCGGTATTATTTGTCAGCGTGACGGCATCCGCCACCTGTTTGGAGGCGCTGATTGCCTCATCAAGAAAAAAATTGATTTCGGCATCAATACCTCCACTCGGGAAAGCATAACTTTTATTATAATCTTTTGTAGCGCCTGGCCATCCCTGTCCGCCGGGAACAAAAGCCGTTCCCTTGAAATATTTAAGGAAGGTGCCTTCATACAGGGCTACGCGCGATTTGAGCAAAAGTGCTGATTCTTTACTGATGCGCGTCTTACGGGTATCGGGAGTAGTTGCCATCAAGTCAATGGCTTTGTCCAAATCGGAAAGGATGAAACGCGCCACCTCGTTGCGGGGAGAACGTTTGCTGGCTTCCGTCAACGTTTCCTTTTCATCCGGCAAAGGCTTGGTAACAATCGGGAAATCGCCAAACATCTTATACTTCTTGAAGTATTCATACGCCCGGAGAAAATAGACCTCGCCGATGTAATGCTTGACATTATCAGCCGAACCGCTGATGGCGCCGGCTTCAAATCTTGTCAATACCACATCCAGAAAATAATTGCAATTGTAGATATTGCCAAAATTCCAGTTGCTTCCGTCCGTTTGAGTCACTTTCCATTGCCCTGATACATACTTGTTGTTGGGTAACTGTGCAGCCTGATTATCGGTATGTGCATCCAGGATAAGGTCATTGCCGCCCGGGAGAATTGAGGGATAAAGCCCATTAGCGTATGCTTCCAATTGAGTTGCTTCTACCAGATATTTTTCCGGAGAAATCTGCGATTTAGGCTCTTGATCCAATAAATTATTATCACAGGCGGGAAAAAACAGGGCTCCGATAATGCCCGCAAATACTATTTTTATTTTTGTCTTCATTTTTTTTAGAATTTATTTATTTATAATGTAATGGATAATCCGCATGACAATATCTTCATCAATGGATAGTAACCTCCTTGACCGCTAACACCTGATATTGATTCCGGATCAAACATTTTTGCCAATTTGGTACCCGTCCAAAGATTCTCACCGGACACAAACACGCGCAGACCGGAAACATAGAACTTTTGGGTTACGGTTTGAGGCAGCGTATAACCTACTGTTACGTTTTTTAGCCGTATATAAGCGGCATTCTGCAGATAGCGGGTTTGCACCTGTTGGTTTTTGGCGTAACCATTCTGCAAGGGTCTTGGATAATAGGCATCCAGGTTGGTAGGTAAATCGTAAGACGGCTGCGAGCGGAAATAATCTACATGTTCCCGCAATGGTTCGATATTCCAAAAGGAGGTATTTCCAAAAAACGTGGACGACCCATTCCAATAGTCCCTTTTAGCAACACCCTGAAAGAAGATACGGGCATCAAAGCCTTTCCATTCGGCGCTCAAATTCAGTCCGAACTGAAAACGGGGGGTATTGTTGCCTATTATCTTCCGGTCGCCCGGCTCGTCAAAGGTGCTTGAACCGGCATTGATTTTCCCGTCGCCGTTCAAATCCCTGTACATAATGTCGCCCGCTGCCCATTGACTTCCAATGGCATTTTGTCCGCCCTCGGGAAGACTTGCCAAATGCGCATCCATCTCTTCATTGCTTTTGGCGATGCCGATGGTTTCATATCCCCAGATACTGCCCAATTTCTGCCCTTCATAGTAAGTACTCAATGATTTGGTGGCATTGGGATAGCGGGTAATCTCTGTTTGATAATCCGACAGAAGGAATTTGGCGCTATAGGATAAGCCGTTCGCCAACCGGTCCTGCCAGCCCAATTCCAACTCAAAACCATACGTTTTAAGGTCGGTATTGTTACTGCGGGGCACGGTTTTTCCCAGAATATTCGGTAGTTCCTCGGCAGGTCCCACCATGTTCAAGGTTTTGCGCTGATAGTAGTCGAACGAACCGGTAAGCCGGTTTTTGAAAGCGGCCACATCCACGGCTACCTGCCACGTGTTGATTTGTTCCCATGTGAGTGAAGTACTAATCAAATTCGGCGAATTGGCAACATTGGTTTTTGCCCCGTTTTGCAACCATGAACCGGAGTTGGCAGTGACGCTAATCACCTGATAGGTAGGATACCAGGTATCGGTATTTTGGTTCCCTAATTTCCCGTACGAACCGCGCAGTTTCAACAGACTTACCGTATTGCTTAAATCGCTCCAAAATGCTTCGCGGGCGATGTTCCAACCTGCCGAGAAGGAGGAAAACCAGTTCCACCGTTTATCCTCGCGGAAACGGGAAGTGCCGTCGTAGCGCAGGTTGGCTTCCAATAAATACCGTCCCTGCCAGTCGTAATTGAACCGTCCAAAAAATCCCGCCGTACTCCATTCACTCATATTTCCGCCTACGGCAGGCGATGCCGTTGTACCATTATAGTTCAAGCCCGATGTTAAATCGACCACAGGTAAATCATTCACGATGACGCCATTTCGCTGTAAGTTGAAAGCGTCAGATTTCAAATCTTCCATTTGACCGCCCACCAGAAAACCGAAATTATGATTGTCCAGACTGAAATTATAGGCGGAATATACGTTCAGGTTCAGAAAATTGCTTTTGGTAAAACTGTTGCCAACGTATGATGCTTCCCGATAGAGATACGGCTCTCCCGCCATATCATGACCAAACGTTTGTAATTGGACAGCATGTTGGCTAAAGGAAGTAATGTTATAATTGACGTCTGCCGTCGTTATCCAATTACGGACAGGTTCAAGAGTAAGGCTTGCATGATTGTTGTAATTGTCTCTTTGCTGCTCTGTTTTGCCGCCTTCAGCAAGTTCTAAGACGGGCCAATTATTTGCCATAAAATACCCATTGGGGTCATAAAGTGCCATCCATGACCAGCCTTGACGTCCGATGTTATTAAACAGGGCATCGTTTAGTGCGGTAGGCTTGCTGTAGTTGGAACGGATAAAGCGGGTGGTATAACGCAGTTTCATCCAGTCCGTAACCTTGGCTTCTATCGTGGCAGTAGGCGTAAACTTTTGGTAATTGTCACTACCTAAATTCAATAATCCGTTTTGATTCAAATATCCCAAAGACATATAGAACGTAAAACGGTCATTTCCTCCTCCGGCGCTTACATTATGCTCTTGCGAGGCCGCCCAATCCGTGAAATAGACACCATAAATATCGTTATTTGCATTACCTTGACCGTATGAGCCGAGCCATCTTGTAGGATTGGCGGGATCAGGAATTACCTCAGTAGTAATCAGTCCGTTTTGAAAGTCTTTGATTCGTTGCATGCGTTCATCCGTAACAAAGAGAGGGAGATTACTGTTGACAGCGGCATCATTGATAAAAGCCCCCAGTGAATAGGAATCCATCGAATGTGGTCTTATTGTCGGGGAATTCCACCGGAAATTGTTATTGTAATTCACCGTTATCTTCCCGGCAGTGCCCTTTTTAGTGGTAATCAAAATCACGCCAAAAGGAGCGCGTGAACCGTAAATAGAAGAGGCTGCCGCATCCTTCAACACAGAGATGTTTTCAATATCCTGCGGGTTCACATGACTCAGATTGCTTTCCACACCATCAACCAGCACCAAGGGCGCCGCAGATGAGCCGGTTCCCAAGTTACCCGTACCGCGGATATTGATACTCGGCGTAGCATCCAATTGACCGTTGGTCTGTGCGATATTCAATCCCGCAACTAAACCTTGCAGGGCTTGTTGCACATTTTGTACAGGTCTGTTCTGTAAATCTTTTGATGAAACAGTTCCAACAGCGCCAGTCAGATTCACTTTCTTCTGGGTGCCGAAACCAACCACCACCACTTCGTCCAGCGACAGTGCATCTTCAAGCAGTGTAATGTTTAGATGGGTGTTGTTGCCAATAGCCATTTCCTGCGTTTTGTAGCCGATATAGGAAATTGTTAAAACGGCGCCGGGAGCAGTTGTAAGACTGAATTTGCCGTTAATATCGGTTGCCGTACCGATATTTGCGCCTTTGACGGATACGCCGACGCCGATGATAGCTTCGCCTGTAGCGTCGGTTACTGTTCCGGTAATCGTTTGCTGTCCATTTACTTTCCGATTGGTAGTCAAAACAATGTACTTGTTCTGAAACTCATAACTCACATCCGTATTCCGGAATGCTTCGCTCAGAAATACGGAAATATCGCCGGATTTCTCTTTCAGTTGGATTGTCTGGTTTACGTCCACATCATTGTTGCGGAGTAAAACTAAAAAATCGGTTTGTTTTTCTATTTCCGTTATCAGTTGTTTGACGGAAATAGAATTGTTTGTAATCGTTATTTTTGTGTTTTGCGCATTGGCAACGACAGGTATTAAAGGCAATGCACAAAAAAACAAAAAGAATTTGAATAAAGAATTTAATTTCATACCTTATGTTTTTTAAAAATGAATACTAAAATGTCTCAGTGTTTGCTTACGGTCACGGCAGATGCAGGAACAGATGCCGTGACTTTTTTTATTTTTCAGGATGTATTGTTTCTCATAATGTATTGATTTTAAAGGTTTAACATTTATTGTTAACGGATAATTATCCGGTTGTTTTCGTCGTCTTTTTTCATGGAGAACGGATGAATTCGCTGCATTAACCGGAGGATTTCATAAATACCGTCCCGTTGCCTGAATTTTACCGTGTATTTCCATTGGAGCATCGCCGGGTCTTTCACATCCACGGAGATGTCGTAATAGATTTCCAATCGCCGGATTATATTCTCAAACGATTCATTTTCAAAGCTATACAAACCATCTTTCCAAAGGAAATACTTGTAATCCGCAATCTTGCTCACTGCCGACCGGCTGTTGGAAATGGTTATTTCTTCATTGGGGTGAAGGATAATGCCGTTGGATTCCGATTCCGGATTATATACATTTAAACTTCCTTCAATCAAGCTGATACGGCTGTATTTCTCTTCCGGATAATTGAATACGTTGAAAGAAGTGCCCAATACTTTCGCGTCCACATTTCCAACGGAGACAATAAACGGTTTTTTAGCGTCTTTGCTTACCTCAAAGTAAGCTTCGCCTTCGATACTGACATGCCGTTCCTTGCTTGAAAATATGGTGGGGTAGGTGATGGTGGTTTGTGCATTCAGCCACACCAAAGTTCCATCTTGCAAGGTTAAACTTAGCCTTTGTCCGGCAGGGACATATAAGGTATTGAATGTTTCTTCCGTCGGCTTGTCTTTTGTAAAATAAAAATCGGCGGCCATCCAGGTAGCGCCTATCAATAAGAGGATGGCTGCCGCGTAACGAAGCGTTTTGCGCACTAATTGCAGTATTTTTGTCCGCTTGTGTTCCGACAGGAATTGGGCATAAAAAGCGCTGGCTTCCTGTTGGTCGTTTTCCTGCGGCGCCAGGCCCAACACTGCCTGCAACTGCTGCATCCGGATAAACTCTTCTTTCAATGCTTTATCCGAATGGGTTTTGCGCAATAAGTCCAAGCGTTCTTCCGTGCTTAATTCTCCTGAATAGTATTTTATAATTTGTTCGTACATTGCCTTTTGTTTTTTGCTATACATTATATACGAATGAGGGATAAAAATCCGCTAAAAGAAATGAAAAAAAATTTACCCCCAACCCCCTAAAGGGGGCTTTGCCGCAGCACAACTTGCAGAATTGCAGACAGCAAAGCCCCCTTTAGGGGGTTGGGGGTAATTTACAAACTCAATATAAAGAACACCAACGGCAAGTAATCCTTCAGTTCCTGTCTAAGTTTTTTATAAGCAATTCCCATTTGGGTTTCCACGGTATGGATGGAAATATTCAATTCTTTCGCAATTTGGCTTTGCTTCATTCCTTCCAATTTGCTTTTGATGAAAATCTCCCGGCATTTTTCCGGTAGCGATTGGATGGCTTTTTGGATAAGGTCTTCAATATTTTCTTCGGACGATAAAACAGTTTGGTCAAAAGATTCCAACGAATCGAATTTCATCTGCATACTCAGTCTGAATTCTTCTTGCAGGGCGGTTTCCGTTTGCCGGACAATGATTTGATGGCGAAGATAATCAATACATTTGTTTTTGATGGATGTAAAAAGGAAAGCCAACATATAATTAGGGTCATTCAAGCCTTCTTGCCGGATTTTCCAAATATCGGCAAAAGCATCATGCACAATATTCTCCGCTTCCTCCTTGGAGAGTACGTATTCTTTGGCGAAACGTACCATGCCTGAGAAATGCGATAAATAGACTGTTTCAAAACCGGCTTGAAACTTTTTGTCATCCTCGTTTGTGTTGTCCTGAATCATTCGTTATTTCAAATTGATTCCATTAACCTGCCCTTCCATAGTTTTCCGAATATTCCCCGGCGTATTCTTGTAGTGCATATTGCAGAACCGGATGAAATTCGGAAAATTACTGAATTTATATTCCGTTACGATATCGGCAATAGACTTGTTCGCTTCCATTAATTCCTGAAATACCCGTTTGACACGCTCCTCTTTGATCCATTCCGTAGGATTCATTCCGTAGGTATCCTTGAATTTCTGACGGAATGTATTTCTATCCAGATTCATGGCGGCAGCATATTCTCCAACCGTGAAAAACTTGTCCCGGTTCTTCTTGACCACCTCACGAAAATCAATCTTGCTGTTGAAAGCAGGTTTGAAAATTTGGGCAAGTAATTTGCTCGGATAGTAACTCCTCAACAGGATAAGCAGTTCTTCCGTTTTGCACTGCATGTATCTCGTACAGCGAAATCCACTATTCTTAACTGCTATGCAATCCTCCAGAAGCGACCGGATGTACAGATTGATCTTGACGGCGAGTAATTCGTAGTTTTCAGTATAGGGCCGTTTCATGTTATAAATATCGTACAACAAACCTTCCTTGCGTTTGTGACGGACAAACAAATCTTCTTCAAGACGGCAAATCAGTAGTTTCGCCTTTTCCACAAAACGGATAACGTATTTTTCGTTGGCCGGAATCAGGAAAAAATAACCGTTTTCAACCGGACACGTTACTTTCCCGTATGAAACTTCTATTTGACCTTCCAAGAGGAAAAACAGCGAAGCACTTTCTGATTTCTTGCGGAGAGGCTTCTTCGCCGAAGAAGACAACAATTCAATATTGGGCTTCCCCACAGCCTCACAATCGCGACAAAGGGAAAAAAACTTCCTGTCAGATAACCTTTTACAACTAGTCATAAGAGTTTTTGATTTACTATTTACTGATTTAATATTTTTTTAACAAGATAAAAAAACTTCTTTTCGACCCGTGCCAAGAATCGGATAACCTGTTCCGGTTTTGAATTTAAATGAGTAACGTATTCACAAAATTGATTGAAAGTACAAAGTTAAAAATAAATTTTTAAAAATAAAAACATAGGGACATAGGGGTCGCAGGATATTGTTGAAAATAATACAGGCCGGTCGAGGCAGCAAACAATAAAGGAATTGCGATCAGTACCCACAATCCTCTACCCCTAAATCCCCTGAAGGGGACTTTGGGCTTTGTGCGATTGAAAAAGACAGTAATATATTTGTAATAATCCTTATAAAGAACAACAGCGCTTCCGGCAATTACCGCCAACCAGCTTGCACGGCTCAGTACCTTTAACCTTTTACCTTGCACCCAATAATGCAATGCCGACAGGTAAATGCTGCCGG